>NZ_JAKRNA010000010.1:0-80183 GCF_022347435.1 Corynebacterium sp. ACRPE
CGACAACGCTATCCCAACCGAGTACGAACACTCGATAGGAATCAGAAAAGGCCCCATGAAGTAACTAACCGTGTACCCGCCCGCGACACGCCGAGCGGACACACATTCTGCTACTTAACCCGGCAATCGCGCCAACGGGGTCGGTACGGAATTGGTCCCGCTCAGTCTGGGTCAACTCGGCGTTGGCGGCGGGTACGGACAGAGAGGCGACGAGGAACGCAGCGCATGCTGCGAGGAAAGAAGACTTTTTCATAGCAATATTGTATCCCCGTGCATTGGGGTTGTCCTGGTATTCCTTCGCTATTGTCCAGAGGACCCGCTTGTTGCGCGAAGGATGGAAGCGCGCAGCTGGCGTATCTCAGTGGCCCCACGCGGCAGCACCCACCCAGCAGGCTAGCACCGGCAGCCACGAGATCCGTTACGGCCTCAGCCAGGCTCGCCGCGCCAACGGAGGCTGGCCGCCAATCATGGGCGCCGTTGTCCCAGCCGAGGCTTGTGTCCAGATCTGGCCGTGGGCGTAGTCTTCACCGGGGTTTTCCCGCCGCCAGGTTTCAATCACCTCAGGCACGGTGGAGGTTTCACCGACAAAATGTAGTGCAGACCTGCATCGATGAGTGCTTGCTTGTTCGCCGCTGAAACCATGCCCGCATCAGCAACGACGGTAACCTCGTCGAGCTGGTAGGCATCTTAGAACCGTGTGATCATCGGTAGCATCGTGTGGGTTTATACCGAGTTGCCAGCAAACGCGCCCACATGCAGTGGAAACCCGGTGGCATCAGTAAGCAGCCCGACAAGGTTTTGTGGCTCCACACGGCGTTCTTTGGAAACTAGGGAGTTGCGAAGCTCATCAGGAGTATCGGCTTCAAAGTACAAGATGGTCACGTCGTACAAGTTAAATGCGCCTGGCCCAATACCTGCATGATGGGCCAACGCTTGGGTTTGTATCTCCCCGAACGATTCGGTGGCGAAGGAGGAAAGACGCCTCTGGATGGTGCGGTAGCTTGCGCTGGTGATGCCAACCTCAGCAAGAGTCTCGATGAAATCCAGCTTTAAGCTGGGATGGATGATCCGGGCACGCACCAGAACACGAAGCACCGGATCATCGCCGCTTGCTGCAGCAAGGCCTAACTCGTTGAAACACGCATCAATACAGTCCAGCAAGTATCCAGCCCGCTGACCGGCTACCGGCAGCGGGTTGGAAACGCTGCCTGTTGCCGGTGGGGTGTGTAACCTCGCCGAAGTCCATTGCGAGTTGGTCACCATCGACGATGCGTTGAGCCTCAGCCCGCAAAAGCGCAAGCTCAGACTCTGAATGCGCTGAGCCGATATGCTTCATTCTTTTCGCACTTTTGCGTTCAGAGAACACCACGTGCACCGCTATCGCTCCTGAGTCGGTCTTGACGGTGCGAATATAAGGACTCACCAAAATCAGACTACTGAACACCCCGGAACTACCCACTTAGTGCGGAAAAATCCCACCCGCAAACAAAACCACCAGGTAACAGTGTCAAGAGTGACGTTACTCACCTGCCCATGACCTAAGTCAGGTTAGACTAAGGGCTTATGGGATTAAAAGACGCCCTCGCCCGACTTACCGGCGCGCAGCCCCCGCGCTTAGCTCACCCCGATTTCACCGCCCCCACCGCACGGGTAGAAAAACTGGAAATCCACACCGCTGGCCCGCTTATCATTGTGGTCACTAATCAGCCCGGCGCGGAAGTGCTCTGCGAGTTAGCCCGCGCCCGTGAATCCGCTACCTTGGTCTCTCCCGCTGCCACGGTTCATTTTGCCGCCACAAACAAGGAAGCCCTTCCCATCAAAGATCCCCGGCGCGGCTGGGTCATTCCGCTTACGCCCGCGCTTGCCGACGCCCTCGTAGACCACCTCCCCTACCCCGGCGACTATGAACTTTCCCCCGCCGTCGCCGTGGTGGTGGAATAGTTTCCTAGAAAGGACTGACATGCTGCTTTTGCCTTGTGCTGGGAAGAAGCCGCGCATCCACCGCAGTGCGTGGATTGCGCCCAATGCCACCATCATTGGTGATGTAGAAATCGGCCCGGATTCCTCCGTCTTTTATGGCGCCGTACTGCGCGGCGACGTGGGCGCAATTCACATTGGCTCTAGGTGCAATATTCAGGACAATTGCGTCTTCCACGTAGAAGAGGACACGCCGTGCGTACTAGAAGATGATGTCACGGTGGGACACATGGCGATGGTTCATGCCGCGCATGTGGAGGCCGGTTCCCTGGTGGGTATGTCCTCTTCGCTGCTCTCGCGCTGCACTATTGGCACCGGCTCGCTCATCGCGGCAGGCGCCGTGGTACTGGAAGGAACCACCATTGCGCCGCGGAGCCTTGCCGCCGGCGTGCCGGCCAAGGTGCGCCGCGAGCTCAGCCAGGAAGAGTCACAGGCCTTCATTGCGCATGCTGCCCGCTACGTGGACTGCGCGCGCAGCCAATCCGATGTGGCTTTGAGTCTGGAGGAGGTCACCTTTGATTAAAGGGAAAGCACGCCCATGAGGATGAGGAAGACCGCCACGAGGTAGCCGCCGAAGAGCGCCACCTGGGTGCTATTGGCGCGCGCCGCGGCAAAAAGACGGCCGGCGGCCGATTCCGGATGGGCGCGCACCACCGCAATAAAAAGGCCACAGATAGTGGGCAGGGACAAAGCCAGGCTGGCGTACCACACCAAGCCGCCGTACTGAGCGGCCGGAGCGATGTCTTCGGTAGCCAGGTGCATGAGCCCGTAATAAAACGGCACCGAGGTCAGCGATTGCACCACGCCCATAATGAAACCGATAATCGCGGTAAGCAGCGATGGAGTACGCAACGGCTCGAGCAGCCGATTTACCAAGGCATTGGGCTGGCCTTGAGAGCGCCACGAGCCAAACCCCACCGCGATGCCGACTGCGACAAGTACCCAGCCGGCAACGGGCGAGCTCAAAATGGCCTCGATCTGGTCTTTTACTCCCAGCAGCACAAACATCACCACGGCCGCCGCGGCGAGGACTCCCATCCAGTCTCCTATCACCACTAAGGAGGCAATGCGCCGGTACTTGCCGCGGGGCAAGATGATGCCAATGGCCACGAGGATTCCGATGAGTAAGGCATTGACGGAATCCAGGAGGGCAAAACTAACGGCGTGGAGCATGCCGGTCAGTCTACCGCCCCATGCCGCCATCGCCGATACGCCTGAGGGCACAAGACCTATATCTCACGAGCAGCTTCCTATGGTCCACCACACAGTTCTTTGCGCACATTCCGCAATTTTGCGTACACTATGCAATGTTTCGCGTGGGGTGCACATTCCTCTTCCCCACGGATTCCTTATACATCTTCGCGCGCGCAGAATTGCGCGCATACTGCACAAGAAAGCATATTTATGTCTAAATTCCTCTACCGGCTAGGTAGCTGGTCCTACCGCAAGGTGTGGCCCTTCCTAGCCTTTTGGCTCATCGTCTTGGTGGCCATGGCGGGACTTACCGCCGGCTTTGCCAAGGCCCCCAACCCTAATTTCTCCATGCCGGAGATGGACTCCACCACCACCCAAGACAAGATGATGGAGCGCTTCGGCCAAGATACCGATGCCATGAGTGCACCCGAAGGCAGCGTGGTCATCCAAGCTCCAGAGGGGAAGAACCTCACCGATAAGCAGGTAGCCGGCGAGGTAGATGATCTCCTTGGCGAGCTCAAGGACACTGGCGCGCTCAAGGGCCAGGACAAGCTGGTCAGCCCGGTGATGGCTGCAGCCGGCATGGAAAAGCAAATGGGCGAAAAGATGAAGGCCCAGCACATGCCAGACGAGCAGATTCAAAAGAACCTGCAGCAGCTCTCCCCCCTGAGCGAGGATAAGTCCACCGGCACCGTCACCATCACCTTTGATGCGGAAACCGTCATGGACATCCCAGAAGAGGACATGACCAAGGTCACGGACGTACTCAATAAGTACGACGAGGGCGACCTCACCGTGAAGTACCAGGGCAATGCCTTTAGCTCCGCTGGCCAAGAGATGGGTGGCAGCGCCGAGATTATCGGCCTCATCGTCGCCGCGATCGTGCTGCTGATTACCTTCGGTTCCTTCGTGGCCGCTGGCATGCCGCTAATCTCCGCCATCATCGGTGTGGGCATTGGCATCCTCGGCGTGCAGGTATCCACGGTCTTTACGGATACCATCTCCGATATGACCCCGACGTTGGCCTCCATGATTGGCCTGGCCGTCGGCATCGATTACGCGCTGTTTATTGTCAACCGCTTCCGCAACGAGCTCATCACCTCCTCTGGCCTCAACGATCTTTCGCCAAAGGAACTGGCCCAAGAGCTCAAGAAGATGGATAAGGCCACCCGTGCCCACGCCATGGGCATGGCGCTGGGCACCGCGGGCGGTTCCGTTGTCTTCGCCGGCACCACCGTGGTCATCGCCTTGGCCGCGCTGACCATTATCGGCATCCCGTTCCTGGGCACCATGGCCATCGCCGCCGCAGCTACGGTCATCATCGCCGTATTGGTTGCCAATACCTTCATCCCCGCCCTGCTGGGACTCTTGGGCACCAAGATCTTCGCCGGCCGCGTACCTGGCCCCAAGGTTCCAGACCCAGAGGACGAAAAGCCCACCATGGGCCTGCGCTGGGTACGCCGCGTGCGTGCCCACCCGTGGCTGCACCTTGTCGCGGCCGTCGTTTTGCTGGGCACCCTGGCCGTACCATTTGCCCAGCTGCGCCTGGCCATGCCTACCGATGGCACCGCAAAGCCCGGCACCCCGCAGCGCGAGGCCTATGAGATCACGGCAGACGCCTTTGGCCCTGGCCGCAATGCCCCGATGATCGCGTTCGTTGATGTGGCCGATGTCCCTGAGCAGGACCGCATGCCGGCCTTCCAGGACCTCCTGCAGGAGATCAATGGCAACGACGGCGTAGAAAACGCCCAGATCGTGCAGACCACGGACAACGGTGATGCTGCGCAGATCATGATCACGCCTACCACCGGTGCAACCGATGAGGAAACCACCGAAACCCTTAACCACCTGCGCGATTACCAGGGTGAGTTTGAAAAGACCGGCGGTTCCTACGGCATTACCGGTATCACCCCGATCTTCGATGACATTTCTGAGCGCCTCAATAACGTGCTCATCCCATACGTAGCCATCGTGCTGGGCCTGGCCTTCATCGTCTTGATGCTGGTCTTCCGCTCCATCTGGGTACCGCTCATCGCCGCAGCCGGCTTCGCTTTGTCGATGGCCGCGACCTTCGGCATCACCGTGGCCATTTGGCAAGAAGGCATGTTCGGCATCGTCGACGACCCACAGCCGCTGCTTTCCTTCCTGCCCATCATGCTCATCGGCCTTACCTTCGGCCTGGCCATGGACTACCAAGTCTTCTTGGTTACCCGCATGCGTGAGGGATTTGTCAATGGCAAGACGGCTGGCAACGCTACCTCGAATGGCTTCAAGCACGGCGCCCGCGTGGTCACGGCCGCAGCCCTCATTATGGTTTCCGTCTTTGCCGCCTTCATCTTGATGGACGAGCCGTTCATTAAGACCATGGGCTTTGCCCTGGCTGCGGGCGTGCTTATTGACGCCTTCGTGGTCCGCATGATGATCATCCCCGCTACCATGTTTGTGCTGGATAAGAAGGCATGGTGGTTCCCGCGCTGGTTGGATAAGATCACGCCAAACATGGATATCGAAGGCGAGGCCTTGCACTCCGACCGCGAGGAACTCCTGCGCACCCAACGAGAGAAGGTAGGCGAAGCACACCGTGACTAGTCTGCGCGAAGAAAAGAAGCGAGCTACGCGTCAGGCCATGGCCGATGCGGCAGCGCGCCTCGTCCTCGACGGCGGCGCCGAAGCCGCCACGATCTCCGGCATCACCGCGGCCGTCGGGGTCTCCTCGCGCACCTTTCACAACTACTTCTCCTCGGTGGCCGATGCCCTGCTGTACTTCACGGCAGACGTGTTGGAATCCTTCGCCGCGGATATCCCCTCCGTGTGCCCTGGTAAAAGCGTTACCGCCGTCTTAGAGGCAGCGCTGCTCGAGTCCTTGGAAGACGAAGAAAAGGAGCTGCGGTCCCTCCATACGCTCTACCGCATTGGTGAGGCCCTGGATAACCTCAGCCACACCTCCGAAGAGAGGAAGCGCTTCGAGCGCGTATCTGACACCATCATTTCCGCCTTCCAGCAGCGCGGAACTGATTACACGGACTATGAGCTAGGCGTCGTCCTCAATGCGTGCGCCGGCGGCAGCGTTGCATTCCGGCAGGAGCTGGACCGGCGCCAAGCGGCGGGAGAAAGTATCAGCCTGGCTGATAAGAAGAAGCTGGTAAAGGACACTTTTTCCGTCCTGCGCACCCTCGACTAGTCGCTAGCGCGCTACACCATAGGTTCATTCACTGTTAACCCTGCATGGCCCAAATATACGGGCTATGCAGGGTAAAATTTTCCCTTAGCCTCAGCACGACAACTAGCTCTGGAGAATGACACAGTGAAGATAGCGATTCTTGGTGGCGATGGCTTTTGTGGATGGCCCGCTTCCCTATTCCTTTCGGATCAAGGCCACGAGGTCGCTATCGTTGATAACCTCTCCCGGCGCGCCATCGATGCGGAACTAGGCGCCGAATCCCTCACGCCCATCGCTTCCATTGAGGAACGCTTGGCGGCGTGGAAAGAGGTCAGTGGGAAAGATATTTCCTTCGCCAACATCGATATCGCCAAGGATTACGCCGGGTTCGTGGAGTTCCTCCGTTCCTTCGCTCCGGATGCCGTCGTGCATTTCGCGGAGCAGCGCGCCGCGCCTTACTCCATGAAAAATCCCACCACCAAGCGCTACACGGTGGATAACAACATCAATGCCACCCATAACCTTTTAGCCGCAGTTGTAGAAACCGGCCTCGATATTCACGTCGTTCACCTCGGAACCATGGGAGTCTACGGTTACGGCACCGCCGGTATGCAGATCCCTGAGGGCTACCTGGATATCAAGGTGGCCGTACCGGAACAGGGTGAGGTGGAAAAATCTATCCTCTACCCTTCCAATCCGGGTTCGATTTACCATATGACGAAGGTCCTGGATCAGCATCTTTTTGCCTACTACGCCAAGAATGATGAGCTGCGCATTACCGACCTGCACCAGGGCATTGTCTGGGGCACCCACACCGCCCAGACCCAGAAGGATGAACGCCTAATTAACCGCTTTGATTATGACGGCGACTACGGAACGGTATTGAACCGCTTCCTCGTGCAGGCCGGCATCGGCTATCCGCTGACGGTACATGGAACCGGTGGCCAAACCCGCGCCTTCATCCACATTCAAGACATGGTGCGCTGCATCGAGCTCGCTCTGGAAAATCCACCATCGCGCGGTGACCGCGTAAAAATCCTTAACCAAATGACGCAAACCCACCGCGTGCGAGACTTAGCAGAACTCATCGCTGACATCTCTGGCGCCGAGGTGGCTTATGTTCCTAATCCGCGCAAAGAGTCGGCTGAGAACGAGTTGCACGTATCCAATGACACCTTCCTGGGGCTCGGCCTTAACCCCACCACGCTTTCTGAAGGCCTACTCCACGAGGTCGAAGAGGTTGCTAAGAAATACGCGGACCGCGTTGACCGCAGCAAGATTCCGGCCCAGTCTTTGTGGACCGCACAGCAGGCAGCGGGCGTTCCACACACCGCGCAGCAGAAATAAGCAGCGACTTTCCTACCATGCGCATTGCTATTGTCACCGAAGTTTTCTTGCCCAAGATTGATGGGGTGGTCACCCGCCTGACAAATACGCTGGACCAGCTCGCGGAGCTCGGCCATGAGGTGCACATTTTTGCCACCGGCACTCCACCAGAAACCTATGCGGGCTTTCCGGTTACCCGCATCCCCAGCCGCTCACTGTGGGTCTATCCGGAAATTCACTTTGGATTACCTAGCCTCCGGTTCTTCCGCGCCATCCGCGACTTTGATCCGGATGTCATTCATGCCGTCAATCCCATTTGGACCGCGGCTCTTGGCGTCTTTGCCGCCGAGCGCGATGCTGTACCGCTAGTTGCTAGCTTCCACACCAATGTGCCGGAATATACCGAGGCCCTGGGCATTGGTTGGCTGCGGCCGATTACGCAGAAGGCCATTACATTCCTCCATAATCGGGCTGCGATCAATCTCTGCACCTCTGGCCCCATGGTGGAAAAGGCACACGACATGGGCATTCATACCGTACGACTGTGGCCTAAGGCCGTTGATACGCAGGCCTATCGTCCCGACAATTATGACCCCCAGATGCGATCGCGGTTGACTGGAGGGCACCCAGAGGCGCCGTTGATTACCTATATCGGCCGAATTTCGCACGAAAAGGACCTGGCGCGGCTCAACGAGGTCATGCGCCAGGTGCGCACGCGTGTGCCGGCCGCGCGCCTCGCCCTTATCGGCGCCGGTCCCGCACTAGAGGAGTTGCGCGCCCAGTTTGATTCCGCCACCACCGTGTTTACCGGCTATCTTTCTGGAGCCGAGCTGCAGGCAGCCTTCGCAGCAGGCGATGTATTCGCCTTCCCCTCCGCCACGGAAACGCTGGGTTTGGTTGCTCTAGAGTCCTTTGCTTCCGGGGTGCCGGTGGTCGGCACCAATGCCGGCGGCATCCCCTTTGTCATCGAGCATGAAAAGACCGGACTGCTGGTAGATGAGGACGCCGCGGATGAGCAGTGGGCTAGCGCCCTGTGCTCGCTATTGGAGAATCCACAGGCGCGCCAACGCATGGGGCGCGCCGCGCGCGAAGATGCGGAGCGCTACTCCTGGCGGGAATCAACCAAGGCTTTGGTAGCCGCCTATGAGTACGCCTGCCGGCACCCGTATCATCATGAGCAACCATGAATGCTAACCTCTCCATTGAACGTGCCGCGGCCGATGCCCGCTTTATCCGTGCCGGAATCAACGCTGCCTTTCGCGAACGCATCGGGAAGGCGACCGACGTGGAATTCAATTTCCTCGGCGCCTCGACAGGCGATAGCGAAGCAAGCTATGCCACCGACCAGCTCGTGGAGGTACGGGTAAGCTCCGCGCAGCACGTGGCGGATTTTCGTGGCGTGCGTCTCGCCGTCATCGCCGCAGGCACCTGGCACTGGACTACCGCTGCGACCGAGCATTGTGCTGACCTTCCGCAGTCAGGTATGGCTAACACGGATGTCGACCGAATGGTTGCTTATGCCTCCCTTATCGTGGGCAACATGCCGGTGCTGCGCGCCCAGCAGGGCGAGCATGTGGCCATCGTTGCGGTAGATTTCCATCCCTACCTGGACTTTCGCCAGACCTTGCTGCGGGGTCTCCAGCACAGCAGCGCGGAAGCGGACGAGAAGGGGCCGGCCCTCGCACTCGCCCGCTACCTAGACATGGAGTCCACCGAGGAAGAGCCCTACCTGCATTTTTCTGATGGCACCACGGTGCGTTTTGAGCAGGCAAGCCCCGAAGTACACAAGATTTCCGGCATCACCCCGGGCTTGGCGGCCGCGCGCGTCTTGGAGGATGCTTTTTACTTAAGCACCGAAAGCCAGATGTTTTTCCAAGGCAGCTTCCCAGATGCCACGGTAGAACTCGATGTTGATAAGGCCACCGCCACGGTGTCCTATCGTGGCGGGCAGATTACGGCTAACGCGGTGCTTATCGCGACCATTTCGGACGAGGAATTCACGTGGGCTTGGGCGGATCCGCAGCTCAAGGACACCGCGGCGGCGCGGTTGGCAAGAAACCTAGCGCGCTTTGGCATCGACGAGGCCGTGCCCGAACTGGTACGCCCGCACCTTCCGCTTCCGCTGGCGCGCGGGCACCAGCTGCCGCACCTTGCTTTGCCCATTTTGGGGATCTGGACGCTGGCGGGCACTACGCTTGCCGACGCCCGCGTGGGCCTCGTCCTACTCGACGCCCCACAGCTGCACCTCCCGGAGCCGACGCCAGCCGCGACCGAAGCTACTTTGGCGGTGCCCCCTCCCTCATGGATCAACGCCGATCGCGCCCGCGCCGCCTATGGATCATTTCGCGGGGTGGAGGTGTAGGGCGCTGCGGAGGGCGTCCACGTCGACGTCGGCAAGCGCGGCAGGCTCAAATGCCGCATCGTTGGTTTTATCCACCAAGACCGCTCGCACGCCCTCGGCAAAGTCCCCACGGCGGTACATATAAGCACCCAGGTTGGTCTCCATATCTAGCGCTTCGCGGATGCTGCTGCACTCCTGCTCGGCGCGGAATAGCTCCATGGCCGCCACGATGGAGGTAGGGCACGCCTGCGCGGTCAGCTTTTCTACCAGTTTTTTCAGTTCTGGGTACTGTTCCAAGGCCGCGGAAATGTCTTGCCAGGTGTCGTGGGAAAAGGCGTCCTCGATGGCGTCGATAAGCTCGGCCAAGGGGGCCTCGCCGCTAGGTGCGGTGGCGTGTTGGGCTAGCGCCGTGTCTAGTCCATGCTCGATCACCGCACTAGCGAAGGCTTCGCCGTCCGCCACATAGTGGGTGGCCAGCCCGCTCCATACAAGGTCTGCGGCATACATGCGGTAGCCGGTGATCCCCCAGAACTTCGCCAACTCGGCCGAGGCCTTCCCGCGCGTTCCCACCGCCCGCTGGGCGGCATAGGCCATGCCTACGTCGGTGACATAGCCAATATTCATCTCTGGCATGGAGGCAAAGGTTTTCTCCGTAACCACGCGGTGGGACCCGTGGGCGGAAATGCCCAGACCGCCGCCCATAGCAATCCCATCGATGAGCGCCACGATGGGCTTGGGATACTCCGCAATATCACCGTTTAACGTGTATTCGGTGGCGAAGAAGGCATCGACCTCATCCGCCTTGCCCTCCTTGACCCCTTCGCGGGCGTAGCGGACATCGCCGCCGGCGCAATATGCCTTGGGACTAGTCGAGGTAAACAGCACCTGTTCCACCTCATCAGTGTCGCGCCACTGCGCCAGCGACTCCGCAATGAGGTCTATCATTTCCGGGTTGAGGGAATTGAGAGCCTTGGGGCGGTTGAGCTCAATGACTCCGGTATGGTTACGGATTGAGGAAATGATAGGTGCAGTATTTGTCATAACCCCTAGTGTGACACAAAACGCATGCACCTATCCACCATCAGCTAATTCACAGTTAGGTTCGGAATTTTGCTCCCACAGCTCATCGCCCTGGATATGGACGGCACCCTACTGGACGGCAACGGCCAGCTTCCACCAGATTTCGCCGCGATCAGCACCCGTGCCCACCAGCTCGGCGTCACCCTAGTCCCCGCCTCGGGCCGCCAACTCGCCACCTTGCAAAAGATGTTTCCGCACGAAGACACCTTCATTGCAGAAAATGGTTCCGTGGTCGTGCACGATAATCGCGTCATCAGCGCCACTACCCTGCCCAACGCAGCCGTGCGCGCCGCCATGGCCGCACTCCAGTCTGTCGAAACCCCGCATACCGTAGTGCTGTGCACGCCGGATACCGCCTATGTACACAAAGGCGCCGACGAGCAGTCCCGCGCTGAGATTGCCAAGTACTACAGGTCAGTGGAATGGGTAGATGGCCTCGATGCGCTACTGGATGCGGACATCATCAAAATCGCCGCTTACTGCGCCGACGGCAGCGAAAAGCACCTACACCAGCCCCTCCTTGCGGCCGTACCGGAACACAATATCGCCATCTCTGGCGCCGTATGGCTCGATGTCATGGCCGCTGGCGTCAATAAGGGCGTAGCGCTACAGACCATGGCCGAGCTTCTCTCGGTTCCCATGTCCCGCACCGCCGCTTTTGGTGATTTCCTCAATGACTACGAGCTCCTCCGCGAGGCAGGCACCGCGATCGCAATGGACAATGCACACCCAAAGTTGAAGGAAATCGCCGATCGCATTGCCCCACCCAATACCGAATATGGTGTCATGACAGTTCTGCGTCAGCTTTTTGACAGCGAAGAGTCTTAGACTCGAATTTTCGCCTCCGCCCCGCGCGCCGCACCGTTACTCCCCCGCATGGGGAGAAGTGCTGGTGCGCAGGCTAAAATAGTCCGCTTAGAAAATATACGTAGTGCTTTGGGAGTTTTTGTGAAGCAAATTTTGCGCTCACTGCTGGGGAAGAAGAAACCTGGGCGTTCGAACGAACCACGCACACCGGTCTATCAGCCAGTACAGCCCAAAGCTGGCTCTACCAGTGCGCCCCAAACCCCTACTAAAAAGGATTCTGCGCCCCAGAAATCGGCCAACACCGAATCCACCACGGGTGCACAATCCACCGAGCCGAAGGGCAAGCCCCAGGACCGTCCCGCTAAGGACGGCGAGTCCAAGAACCAGGCTAAGCAGGCACCCGCGCGCAAGCCCACTCCGACGAAGCCTGCACAGGCTTCCAAATCCAAGCCTGCTGCTGCGAAGCCGAAGGATGCAAAGCCTGCCGCCAAGCCCGCAGCTAAAGGCACTACTCGGCCCAGCACCGAAAAATCCCAGGCAAGCAAGACCACTTCCGCAAAACAGCAGCAGGCTAAGTCCACCTCGCCATCTCCTGCAGCCAAGGCGCCAAAGGCCAAGCCTGCAGCCCAAGGTTTTGCCGCCAAGCCATCCGCCGCACAACAAAACAAGGCAGAATCCTCCCCCAAAGCAGCTGTTAAAAAGCAACAAAACTCCCCCGCTCAAGACAAGAAGCCACAGCGCAAAGCGCACGAACCGGTTCAGCGACCACGCCGCGGCGCAAGCTTTAGCACCACCCCGTCTAAGAACTCCCCAAAGACTCCTTCTGCCCGCAGTAATTCCCCGAAGCTGGCCGCGAAGCCTGTCACCCAACCCTCCCAAAAAGGCGCGGTAAAACCCGCACCTCAGGCTCAACCCTCTACCCAGAAGCCGAAGCAGGCACCCAAGCCATCCTCTTCTTCCAGCGCGAAGAAGGCTTCCCCACAACCGGCAAAGCCGCAGAAATCCCAGCCCGCTAAT
This sequence comes from Corynebacterium sp. ACRPE, assembly GCF_022347435.1. Classification (NCBI taxonomy): domain Bacteria; kingdom Bacillati; phylum Actinomycetota; class Actinomycetes; order Mycobacteriales; family Corynebacteriaceae; genus Corynebacterium; species Corynebacterium sp. ACRPE. The sequence goes on from NZ_JAKRNA010000010.1 coordinate 12,903, forward strand.
GCCAAGCCGGCCACCGCCCAGCAGCAAGCGCAAAAGCCACGCTCCCCCAAGCGCATGCCGGCAAACTCGGCAAAGCAGCAACCACAGCCGCAACCAACGCCAAAGAAGAATGCGCAGCCGTCGAAGCCCTCGCGACCGTCCAAGGGCCAAGGACCAGCGCGTACTCCCGGCACTGCAAAGCAAAAGGCTACCCCACAGGCCTCAGCCCCTAGCACTCCAGCGCCAAAGAAAGGCACCACTGCCCCCAAGCCGAAGGTAGCTGCGCCAAAGACTGCAGCCGATGCATCCCAGCAGAAAGCTGGGGCGGTGCAGAACAAGACTGCCGACAATGGAGACAAGGTAGTCCAGCCGAAATCGCAGCAAGGCGCACCCTCTAAGGGCAACCTGCCCAGGCAAGAGGCGAAGAAACAACAGCCGCAGCCGAAGGCAAAGGAGGCGACGCCTCAGAACGAGGCCAAAAAAGTAAGCAAGCGACGCCCGCAGGTTAAGCCTTCCGATATCAGTCGCGGATTGGCTCGCAAATCGCAGCAGGTGGGCACTCCTACCCCGGCTCAGCAAAAGCCGTCGCGAGCTGCCCAGAAGCCTAAGGCAAAGCAACAGCCTGCTCCGTCCCAGCCGAAGAAGGCCGAGCCTCAAGCCACTCCGAAGATGAAGCCTGCAAAGGCAGGCAAGTCCGCTGTAGCGGGCGCTGTAGCTGGTGCAGGTGCGGCCGCCGCCGCTGCTGAAAAGAAACGGAAAAAGGCACAACCGTCGAAGGCGCAACAGCCAGCTCCTAAAAAGCCACAAGCAAAGGCGGCACCGCGCCAGCCACAACAAGCTGCGCAGAAGCCAGCCTCACCGAAAGCCTCGAGCACGCAGGTAGATACTAAGTCTAAGTATCCGCTACAAAAGCAGGCCGAGGATCCTGAAGCGCTGGCTACGCCGCCGGAGAGCAAAGTAGTTAAGAAGAAGCGCCACGCCCGTCTGCGCCAAGTCAAGGGACTGGATGGACTGCGCGGCCTCGCAGTTATTGCCGTGGTGCTGTACCACTTCTTCCCTTCTCTGCTTCCCGGTGGTTACTTGGGCGTTGACCTCTTCTTCGTCCTCTCTGGATTCCTCATCACATCGTTGCTGGTGCGCGAATTCCGTACCTCCGGTACCATCAGCTTGAAGGACTTCTGGGTGCGCCGATTCCGACGCATCCTCCCGGCCGCAGTATCCGTCCTGGTCATGTGTACGGCTTTGGTGGCATGGATAGGCGGGGACCTCGCGGTCGGCTTGCGCCAGCAGTTCTTGGGAACTCTATTCTTTGTCAATAACTGGACCCAGATCGCCACCTCCCAGTCCTACTTTGCGGACAATGAGATTCAGGTCTTTGCTCACTATTGGTCGTTGGCCGTAGAGGAGCAGTTCTATGTCATCTGGCCGCTTCTTATCACCGGCGTTTTCCTGATTTCTCGCCGCAAGCCGCGCCGGCTTCCCATCCTCGTAGCCGCAGTCTTAGCTATAGGTTCCGCCGTGGCCATGGCGCTCCTTTACGTGCCGGGCGAAGACCCAACGCGCGTTTATTACGGCACTGATACCCATGCTTTCGGCCTGCTCACTGGCGCCGTGCTGTCTTTGCTGATGACCTCTACCAAGTCCGACCCACAGGCGGATTCGTGGGCAGCGACAGGCAAAGCCGAATCGCGCATCGCCGGAATCATCGGCACTGTGGCGCTCATCGGCTACGGTGCCCAGCTATTCCTCATGCCGGATGATGCAGAGATCACCTACCGGGGTGGACTCTTCCTCACTAGCGTGCTTGGTGTCCTAATGGTGTGGGGCGTGGTTCGCGAATACGGCCCGATGACCCCGCTCTTTCGGACCAAGGTCATGCGCTGGTTTGGCCAGCGTTCCTTCTCGCTATATCTCTGGCACTGGCCGGTCATCATGATGCTCAAGGCGCTTTTCGAGGGCAACCAAAACTCCGATAAATCGTGGATCCTAGGCCTTGTAGCCGTGCCGATTTCGCTGCTTCTGTCCGAGATTTCCTATCAGTTCATTGAGAATCCTTTCCGCCGCGGCGGCTATAAGAAGACGTGGAAGACCTACTGGTCCTCCCGCCCAGGATTTAGCGAACTGCGCGATGGCTTTGGCAAAACCATGTGGCCGGTAGTCCCATTCCTGGTCATTGCCTCTGTAGCCGGCGTAGTCTACGGCGTTATTAATTCCAGCGATAAGACCGAGTTGGAGCAGCAGCTGGAGCAGCTTCAGCAGCAGAACCAGAGCAGCAACAATGCCCCGGCGCAACCGAACAACACTGCCCCACAGCCGCCTGCTGAGGACAACGATGATAAGGCTGCCGCGAAGGATAAGAAGACCCGCCCGATGCCGCAGGGCAAAGACATCACTGCTGTCGGCGACTCAGTGATGCTGGCTTCTAGTGGCGCCCTCAAGCAACGTTTCCCGCAGATTTACGTCGATGCAGACGTATCCCGCCACTACACTGCGGGTATCCAGATTCTGCAGCAGCTCAAGGACTCCGGCCAGCTGCGCGATACCGTCTTCCTCGGGTTTGGTACTAACGGCCCTGCCTTCCCGGACCAGATCAAGGAAGCGCTAGATATCATCGGCGAAGACCACACTATTGTCATGGCTGTTCCCTATGGTGACCGCGAATGGATGGCCCAATCCCAACAGGATGTCCTCGACGCAGCCAAGGAATACGACAACGTATATGTCGCGGACTGGTGCGGACATGCACAGAGCAACCCGGAGATCCTCTACTCCGATGGCGTCCATCCAATGCCAGAACGCACCGGCGAGTACTCGGATGCCTTCTACGACGCTCTAAAGCAGTACTCGAATGGCGACAAGACTGTGTCCTCTCAGTGCGTGCCGCAGTAAAGCAATGGAAGGCGCGAGGAGGGGCGTCGGAAAGCGCCTAGCTCCCTCCCCTCCCCGCCCTTCGCGCTCACTGCGGATGCTGCTGCTAGCGGAGCAAACTTTCCGGTGAGCGCGAAGGGTGCTGGTGCGCTTAGGCATAGAAAAAGCTCGCCTTCTACATTGCGGTAGAGGGCGAGCTTTATTCGTTGGGATTAGTCGACGGAAAATTCGCCCATCTTGTCCCAGCCGGTGCGGCCTTCGATGTGAACGTTAATGATGTCCGGGGTTTCCACGAGGTACTTCGGGAATTCCTCGCAGGAGCGCTGGAAGTGCTCGCTCTGGACGTGCTCTACGTCCTTGCCGTCTGCGTAAGACTCCAGCAGCAGGAAGCGCTGGCGGTCTTCTGGATCGCGGAACCACTTGAAGTCGATGCAGCCCGGCTCTGCATTGCAGGCCTCGGTGTACCAATTGATTTCATCGAGGAAGGTCTCTGCGTATTCGGGCTTAACGTGGAACTGTACGTTGATCAAAATCATGCCCCGATTCTACCGGCACCGTACGGCTTCATCATCGTTGCAGATGAAGGCCACGAATGCGGCGAAATCGGGGCTAGTAGAAAAAGGCTTAGTTGAGGAAGAACTCCGCAACGTAGATGTAGGTTCCGTCATAAGCAGTTGCTACGCCGAAGCCGTGCGGGGAACCAGCATTGACTGGAACATCGCGGTTGAACCAGTTCAGGCGGTCTTGCGCTTGCTGCTCGGTAAGGCGGTGAACAGAACCTTGTCCTTCGTCCTTGTGATTCAGGCCGTGGGCTACCCCGCCCTTGTAGTCGAGCTTGCCGGCGGCACCCTGGTTGGCCCATTCTTGGGCGATGGCGGTGGCGTGGGCGTCCTTGCGGTGACCAGCTTTCTCGAGGTGGGCGGTGGTGGCGGCCCCCAACTCGCCAGCGACCTTGGGCGCGTGGCCCGCCGGCTTGGCCAGGAATTCTGGCAGCGAGATATTGTACTTCTCGGCCAGCTCATAGGCCTGCGGTGGCAAGGTGACGCGGAAATCCTTCACAGCAGCGAGAGGATCAGAAGAAAGCTGCTGAGCCTGCGAAGAAGCTTGCTGAATCTGCGGCGGCAAGGCCGGCTGAGCAGAGGCCACGGTGGAAGTACCAGTAAGGACAAGAGCGGTGGACAGGGCGGCTACGGTTGCACGGTGAGAAAGCTTCATGCCCTCCACCGTGCCATAAGTGGCCGGCAGTCCGGAAGGAGTTTCCGGACTGCGCAGGCAATTCGATACAACTTTGTTATGGTCCCTGTGTTCTTGAGGAAATACGGATGGTGGGACAATATCCTCACCGCGCATTTTTGGAGTACTGCGAAAGGTTGTTGACTGTTGCTGGACGTATTGACCGGGTTTGCGATTATTTTCGTAGTCATCGGCGTCGGGTTTGTACTAGCCCACAGGGGTGTTATTGGCAAGGGCGAGGCGCGCTTGCAATTCAATCGCACGGCCTTCTGGGCGGCCACGCCGGCACTTATCTTCTCCAGCGTGGCTACATCCGATACCTCCGCGTTTGCGTCCCCAGTGGTGGCCGTGATCGCCGCTGCGTCCGTCGCCACCATGCTGTTGTATTGGCTGTGCAGCCGGCTACTCTTTCCACGCAGCGGCGCCGAAACCATGGCGGGTGCCGCGGCGGCGAGCTATTACAACTCGGTCAATATTGGCCTGCCCATTGCCACCTATGTCATTGGTGATGCCACCTACGTCATCCCGGCATTGGTTCTCCAGATGGCGGTGCTCTCCCCGTTTATCATTGCGGGGCTTAATGCGCAGGGGACGAGCCTGCGATCGATTTGGAGTTCCGTGGTCTCGGGGGTTACCGCGCCGGTGGTGTTGGCTGCGGTGGCCGGATTTATTGTCTCCGCGGCGCAGTGGCAAGTACCGGATGTGGTGATGAAGCCGCTGGAGATTTTGGGTGGCGCCTCTATTCCTATGATCCTGATGAGCTTTGGTGCCTCGTTAAAGGGCGACGGGCTATTGGAAGAAGACCGTCTGGCCACCATTACCGCGACGGTGTTGAAGTTGGTGGGCATGCCCGCTTTTGCGCTGGCCGTGGGCGCAGCGCGGGGCCCGACGGCGCGGAGCTATACGCGGCGTTGATTTTGGCGGCGTTGCCCACGGCGCAGAATGTGTATAACTATACCGCCACCTATGAGGTAGGAGAAACCGTGGCCCGAGATACGGTCTTTCTCACTACCTTCCTGTCGCTGCCTGCGATGCTGGTCATCGCTGCCTTATTTGGCTAAACACCTAGTAGATGCCGACGTCGAGCGCGGCAAATTCGCGCTGCAGCTCATCGGGGTCAATGGCTCCCGCCACGTCCGGACCAGCGATGGCGGCAAAGCCGTCGAGCACAGATGCCCCGTAGTTATGACCGCGACCATCGGGTACGTCCTTTGCGCCGGGCAGATCGGCGGCTACTTGGAGGGACGAGATGATGGGCATCCACTGCATCACGCGCTCGGCAGAGTACGGGGTCCGCTCGCGCATCCAATCCGGCTCCTTAAAAGCCATCTGTGGCGACCACCAGGCCACCGGGTCCGAGGGGTGTTGGATATAAAGCATGCGGGTGCGCCCCCACTCCTCTTCTGGCACCGTGCCCCATTGGCGCACCTGCGCGTCATCGTTGGCAAAGCGCACGACGAGGCCGCCGGCGTATTCAGGGGAAATTTCAGAAGAGCCAGGGTCGCGGCGCTCCACAAACTGAGTGCGCAAGCGATTAAAGTGCGGCGGCCCAGTCAATAGGATGCCGTCGACGGAATTGGCGATATCGCGCACCCCGGAAAAGGCCGCTTCAATGCCCGTGGTGCCTAAGGATTCGCCGTACAGGTAGAGCTTCGGGCGCTTGTCCTCCGGCAGGCCGTTCCACCAGTCCACGATGGGGTTGATGAACTCCTGCCCGGCGCGTTCTACCTGACCACCGCCGGACAGGAAATGCAGGGCCGAGGGCATGGCGGAGTATTGGGCGGCCGCGATGGCGGTGTCGCCGCCGTAGAGCAGCTCGAAGGCCTGGGCGGAATAGGACGACACCCATCCCGTTCCGGTAGTCATAATGAGAAGCAGGGCCTTGCGGTCTTGGGCGTGGGTGCGCTCGAGTTCGTCGATAAGCAGCTGCGCTCGCTCCTCATTGGAGGCGCGATTGCCCAGGCCGGCATAGGCGCGAATGGGTTCTTTAGCGGGCTTTCCGGTAACCTCTTCCAATTCCGCGCGGTGCGCACCGGAGGAGAGGAAACGCGAGCCTTGCAGTCCCACCCCATTCCAGTCCACGCGGGAGTCTGGGGAGCCACTGCGCTCAGCAGACGTGGGACGCTGCGTTGCGGGATCGGGTTCGGCGTTTTGGGCGGTAAAGATCCTCTCGCCCACGCCCACAATGGCGCCGGGGATGAGGTTTTCCACGGTATACGTGCCCACCAAGGCCACGATGAGTACCGCACCCACAACGCGGTAGGCGGCGCGGAAGCGCTGGGGGAAGTGGCTGGAAAGCCAGCGCACGCAAAAGCGCAGCACGCGCAGGATGAAAAGGAAGGCGGTAAATACCGCAAGTGCCAACGGAACCACCAGCACATAGCTGGCAATGGTGGGCGCCGGTGCGGACAGGGCATCTGCGAGTTGGCGTTGCCACCGCACGGCAAAGACCGCAAAACCTATCATCCACACCACAAAAGCGGCGGTGGCGATGCGGGAGACGAGGCGGTAGCGCCGAGCTGGCCACGTGGTGGCATCGAGCCAGGCATGCCGGGGCGCCACATAGCGCACCACCAGCCGGTACCACACGAGCTTGAGGGCGATGCCCAGCGTATAGCCAAGCCCAGCGGCGATGCCGGAGACGAGCCCTTGGTAGAGCCAATCGCGCGGCAGAATGGATGGGGTAAGCCCCAGGGTAAAAAGCGCTGCGGCGCCGATAATGCCCCACAGGTCAAGGTGGCTGACAATATCGGCGATGCGGGCTTCTACCCTTCGAGCTTCTCCCCCAACTCCAGCCATTCCATCTCCAATTCCTCGTAGGCGCTGCGGTTTTCCTTTAGCTCTCCATCCAATTCGGTCAAGGCCTGGGTATCAACCTTTTCCGCAGCGGTGGCCATCTTCTCATTGATCTGCGCGGCCGCCTTTTCCAGCTTCTGCATCTTGCGCTCAAGGGCGTTCATCTTTTTGGTAATTTCGCGCTCTTGCTGAGACGAGAGCTTCTTTTCTGGCTTCGGTGCAGCGTTGTCTGCCTTCTTTTCTCCCAGGTTGAGCACACCGGAACTCTGCTGGGCCTCAAGTGCGGCGCGCTTGCGCAGGTACTCGTCGATGCCGCCGGGAAGGTTGGTGAGCTTGCCATCGCCAAAGAGCGCGTAGGTATTATCCGCGATGCGCTCAATGAGGTAGCGATCGTGCGAAATGACCACCAGGGTGCCTGGCCAGGAGTCTAGGAGGGACTCCAGCTCCTGCAGGGTATCGATATCGAGATCGTTGGTGGGCTCGTCCAGCAGCAACACATTGGGCTCGGCCATCAGTACGCGGGTGAGCTGCAAGCGGCGGCGCTCGCCGCCGGAAAGGTCGCCTACCGGGGTGCGCTGACGCTTGGCGGAAAATCCTAGGCGTTCGGCCAGCTGGGAAGCGGAAAGCTCCTTCTTGCCGAGCTGAACGTAAGTGGCGACGTCCTCGACGGAGTCGATAAGCCGGCGCTGCGGATCTAGGTCATCGAGCTCCTGGCGCAACCAGCCAAGGCGCACGGTTTGGCCTTCGATGCGCTTGCCGGCCGCCAGCTCGTACTCGCCGGCCAGGGTGCGCAGCAAAGTGGTCTTTCCGGAGCCATTAACACCCACCAAACCGATACGCTCGCCGGGGGCTAGGCGCCAAGTGAGGTGATCTACCAAGGTGCGACCGTCCGGGGACTGCACGGTGGCATCCTCTAGCTCGATGACCACCCGGCCTTGGCGCTGCTTGGAAAAAGCCATGAGCTCGACCTTATTGCGCGGCTCCGGGACGTCAGAGATCAGCGCCTCGGCGGCCTCGATGCGGTAGCGCGGCTTGGAGGTACGCGCCGGTGCGCCGCGGCGCAGCCAAGCCAGTTCCTTGCGGGCGAGGTTCTTGCGGCGCTGTTCCATGGCATCGGCCTGGCGGGCACGCTCGGCGCGGGCAAAGGTCCAATCGTTGTAGCCACCCTCGTAGGTATCGACCACGCCATCGTGTACCTCCCAGGTCCACGTGGCCACGGTATCGAGGAACCAGCGATCGTGAGTAACCACGACCACGGCCAGGTTGCGCTTGAGCAGGTGGTCTGCGAGCCACTGCACGCCTTCCACGTCGAGGTGGTTGGTTGGCTCATCGAGCACCACGAGGTCCAAATCTTGCACCAGCGCGGCGGCCAGGTTCACGCGGCGGCGCTCGCCACCGGAGAGCGAACCCACCGGAGTATCGAGCCCAAGATCTACGATGCCCAGTCCGCCCAAAACATCGCGCACCTTGGCATTGGAGGCCCACTCATAGGTCTCCAATTCCAGCGGCTCGATGATCACTTGCGCGATGGTCAGCTCATCGGGCAGGTCAAAGCGCTGCGTAACCACAGCCATGCGCAAATCAGAGGTATGGGATACACGGCCGGCGTCGGGTGGCTCGATGCCGGTGAGCACCTCCAGCAGGGTGGTTTTGCCACCGCCATTAACGCCGACGATGCCGATGCGATCGCCGCTTTGCACACCTAGGGATACCCCGTCTAGGAGGGTTTTTAATCCATAAGTTTTGCTGACTTGCTCGAGGTTAATCAGGTTTGCCATAACGAGTGTCCATCTTAATACCTCCCTGCACATACCCCCGCATTTCTCCAAACTATTGCTATTGATTTTCACGTCCAATAGTGTGCCTATGTATGAAGCATTACACACTTTCCCTCTGCGCGGTGCTCTCTGCCGCGGCAGTAGCCATTGCCTCCTGTTCCGCCCCCACCGAAGAGGAAAAGGATTCCCTGCACTCCCACGACCACGCGCACAGCGAGGAGGACCACGCTCACGAGCACGCCCATGAGCATGAGCATGAGCACGGCCATGACCACGCCGGGCACTCGCACGAAGGTTTCGAAGCCGAGGAGGGCGAGACCGAGGTAGCCCAGCTGCCCACCCGCATTGTCATTTCCCACGCGGACGGACTGCGTACTTATGACGCCAAGACCGGCAAGGTAATCGGCGAGGACAAAATGAATGCCTTCCTGCGCTTGAGCGATGCCGGCGATGACCGCCACGTCGTGGTCACCAAAGGCGATAGCTTCCTTACCTACGACACCGGGCGCATCACCAAGGGCCACGGCGATCACAACCACTACTACACCGCTGAGCCTTCGCTTGGCGACGCCCCTATCAAGGCCCCGCACGCCGGCCATGTGGTCCACCACGACGGCTTTACCGCACTGTTTTCTGATGGCGATGGCGTAGCGAAAATTTACAAGACCGAAGACATGGGCAAAGACGATGCCCAGCCGGTCAATACCGTAGAGACGGGGGCTGCACACCACGGCGTGGCCGTACCGCTGAAGGATGGCTCGGTAGTTATCACCAAGGGAACCGAGGACGAGCGCCACACCATCCAGCACCTGGACAAGGAGGGCAAGGTCCTTACTGAAACCACCGAGTGCCCTGGCGTACACGGCGAGGCCGCCGCTGGTAACGGCAATATCTTCTTCGGCTGCGAGGACGGCCCTGTAGTCTTCGACGGCACCAAGTTCCACAAGGTAGATGCCTCCGCCTATGCCGGTGCAGGCGGCTACCAGCGCTCGGGCAATGCTGCCGGTTCGGAGGAATCCGATGTCATCTTGGCCGATAATAAGATCGACAAGGTTGCAGAGCTCGAACGCCCCACCTCCGTAACCCTGGTGAATACCAAGGACTTTTCCGCGAAGAAGGTTGACCTCGATGCTTCCTATTGGTTCCGTTCCCTGGCCCGCGGCCCGCTAGGCGAGGCACTGGTGCTCACTACCGACGGCAAACTCAACATCATCGACCCAGATTCCGGCGAAATCACCTCGCAGATCGATGCCATCTCCAAGTGGAAGGAAAATAAGGAATGGCAGCAGCCGGGGCCAATCCTGCAAGCTGCCGATGGCTACGCCTTTATTACCGACGCCCAAAAGAAGCAGCTCGTGGTCATCGACCTCCTCCAAGAAAAGGAAGTCAACCGCTTCGACCTCGACATCGAGCCCACCGAGATGACGGTGCTCTAGCTACAGCACCACGGCGCCGCTAGCGGGTCCATGGGTAGCCACACCCTTGGTTCCGGGAATCTCCACCGTCACTTGGGAGACCACTTCCCTAGCCTCCTCTGCCCCAGCGCAGAGGAAGGCGCAGGTCGGACCGCTGCCGGAGACGATGCCCGCGAGGGCTCCGGCGGCCACACCCGCCTCCAGCGTCTTGCGCAGGTCCGGGCGCAGGGAAAGCGCCGCCGGCTGCAGGTCATTATGCAAGTGCTCTGCCACCCGGTGCGGGTCGCCCGAGATAAGCGCCTGCGATACTGCCGCAGTATCCATGTGCGGCGCGCCGCCGCGACCCTTTTCTCGCATCTCATCCAGCTTGTGAAAGACCTGCGGGGTAGATAGCCCGCGGTCCGAGGCGATAAGCGCCCAATGGTAGGTACCGCGCGCCATCATCGGGGTAAGCTGCTCGCCGCGCCCCGTACCGAGCGCGGTGCCGCCCAACAGGGTAAAGGGAACATCCGAGCCTAGCGCCGCGCCTAGCGCGTCCAGAATCGGCTCGCCCACCGAGTCGATGTTGTAGTAGCCGCCATAGCAGCGCTCGGCTAAGCGCAACGCGGCGGCCGCATCAGCAGAGCCGCCCGCCATGCCACCGGCGGTAGGGATGGCTTTGTGGATTTCCAGCGCTACCTCCGGCAGCGCCTTCGGCCCATGGGTGGTGTATAGGTACTGCATGATGCGGTTAACCGCGGTCCACGCCAAGTTTGTATAGTCCTCTGGCACGCCCTGTGCATGAGGGCCCGTGACCTTTAAGCCTTGAATGCGCGGCTTATCCACCTCGGGATTACCCAAGTCCGTGAGCGTCACGGTGTCATGCAATTCCAAAGACTGAAAGACGCTGGCAAGCTCATGGAACCCATCCTCGCGCGGTTCCTCCACACCGAGGTGAATATTGACCTTGGAGTGAGCGCGCGCGGTATAGACGAACGGTTCGTTATCTAGCGGTGCACTCATTTAGATTCCCGCCAATCGTACGAAGTCTTCTACGGCGAGCTTCTCGCCGCGCTGCTTCGGATCGATATCCGCTGCGCGCAAAGCTTCCTCGGCGGCGGCACCCGAGCCAAAGTGTCCAGATAATGCCGCGCGCAGGGTCTTGCGGCGTTGGGCAAAGGCGGCGTCGATAACCGGCCACACCTTAGCCCGCGACTCATCGGTGACCGGCCAGGGGGCGTCTGCAAAGACGTCTATGCGCACCAGCCCGGATTCAATATTGGGCGCGGGCCAAAAGACGTTCTTGCCAATCGTGCCAGCCTTGGAGACCTTGCCATAGAAGCCCGCCTTGACCGAGGGCACCCCATAAACCTTGCTGCCGGGCTGGGCAGCGAGACGGTCCGCCACCTCCAGCTGAACCATCACCAGCACGCGGCGAATGGAGGAAAAAGTCTCCAACAAATGCAGTAGAACCGGCACTGCGACGTTATACGGCAGGTTGGCCACGAGGGCAGTCGGCTCCGTGACGTCAGAATCTGTCACGCGCAACGCGTCCTTTTCCACTACGCGCAGGCGCGGCGCATACTCAGGGGCACGCTCGGCCACGGTATCGGGCAGCTGCGCCGCCAGGCGGGAATCGATCTCTACCGCGGTCACATCCCCCACGGCCTCAACCAAGCCAAGGGTCAGCGATCCCAATCCGGGGCCTACCTCGAGGACGCGGTCTGTGGGGTCCAGCTCCGCCGCGGCGACGATGCGCCGGATGGTATTCGGGTCATGTAGAAAGTTCTGCCCTAGCTTCTTGGTGGGCACGATGTCGAGCTTCTCCGCGAGGGCGCGGATCTCTACGGGACCCAAAAGCGCGGCGCCGGTGGAATCAGTCATGCTTTCTAACTTAGTAGAAGAGACAAAAAGGCCGCACACCACAGTGGGTGTGCGGCCAAGAAGCGCTGCGGTTTAGCGCAGGCCCAGCTTGGAAGTACATGCCGGCCAAGCGCCCCAGCCCTGCGCTGCCTGCACCTTTTCTGCCACGGCAATCTGCTGCTCGCGGGAAGCCTGCCATGCCTCCGGCGCGTACTCGGTGCCGCCGAATGCTGCCCAGGTGGATGGAGTGAACTGCAGGCCACCGGAGAAGCCGTTGCCGGTATTAATAGCCCAGTTACCGGTGGCCTCACACTGTGCAATGGAATCCCACACGGAACCATCGGCCACCGCCGGAGCAGCAGCACCGGAGTTGCCGCCCTCCTCCGGCTTTTTCTCCTCGGCCTTCTTGGTGCCGCGGGCAATGGTGGCAGCCTTAGGCTCGACGGTCACCTTTTCCTTGATGACGTCATTGGATTCCTTAGCGCCGTCCTTCATTACCAGCTTGTGGGTAATAACGCGCTTGCCCTTAACGCCTTCCTCGCGGACCTCTTCGGTGCCCTCTTCCAGCTCCGGGTCATCGACAAAGTTGGGCTCGGCGTCAAACTCTTCTTCCGAGTCATAGACGGTGGTAGAAACCTGGTCCACCTTGATGGACATGCCTTCGGTAACCTTGGTCTCCTTGGACGGGAAGACGCGGTCATCGTCATCAACGTCGATATTGCGGGCCTTGAGAACATCCTCGACGGTCTTAGCGGCAATCTTGGTGTAAGTGACCTTGCCGCCATCATTAATCTTGACGATCTTCGGGGACACAACCTCAAGGTCCATGCCCTCTTCCAGCTGGGCGTCCTCGTCCACGTCGGCATCGCCAGACTTCACAGAAGCACCCTTGACCACGCCGTTGAGGCTACCCAGCAGGTCAGAAACGGTGAGGTCGGTGGTGGACAGCTGCTGCTGCACACCGTCGATGGTCACGGCCACCGGCTTGGCGGTGCGCACGGAAATCTCATCGCCATCACCCACGGATTCGGACGGGGCCGGGGAGACGATGTCTTCCTCACTCACCTGCACGCCGGCTGCCTCCAGCGCGCCGTCGACATCCTTGGCAAAGGTAGCCAACTCCACCTTGTCGCCGTTGATGTCCACGGTGACGTCCTTTTGTGCCGCAACGGCTACCACGCCGCCGACGGCCAGGGTGCCCAATACGCCACCCGTTGCCAGACGCAGTGGCAGCGAGCGGGAGTTATTGAGGCGCTTGATCTGATGAGGTGACATGCTGAATGAATCTCCGGTAGTGCAGGTTTCAACAATTACAAGAGTTTAGGTCAGCAAAGAAATCCACGCAGGCAATTCCCTTGCTCAGATCCGCTGCTGCCGCACCGAGAGCGGCGCTGCAAGACCCTAGACCTAAACGAACGATTAATAACGATACGATAACAGCACCACAAAGTCGAGGACTAATCCACCACACGCCTCACTGGACACACAATCGCCACACCAAACACCCCCGCCACCCCTGACCAGCGGGTTTTATTTTTGTGAAAACCGTCACCTAGGCGTTAGCGCAGGCCGTAAACGCGATCAAAAGTGTCGTTTACCTCCGCCGCTAACGCCTGCACCGTCTGATGGCGCACGCGAGCGATGCATTCATATGTGTGCCCGATAAGAGCCGGTTCATTGCGCTGGCCCCGGTAGGGCTCTGGCGTCATATATGGCGCATCGGTTTCCACCAGAAGCTGACCAGCCGGTGCCTTCGCCGCCGCCTGCCGCAGCTCGGCGTTGCGCTTGAAGGTGACGTTGCCAGCAAAGGACAATACGTAGCCGCGCTCCAAGGCTTCCTCGGCCACCTTCAGCGGCGAGGAAAAGCAGTGCAGCATGACAGTGTCGGGTGAGGGGGCGTCGGCAAGAATGCGCATTAAGTCCGCATCCGCCTCGCGGTTGTGAATCATCAGCGTCTTGCCATGGCGTACCGCAAGGTCAATATGCCAGCGCAGGGATTCCTCCTGCTGAGCCATAGTCGCGGTGGTCTCCGGCTCGTGCTGCACCCAGTAGGCATCGAGGCCAGTCTCTCCCACCGCTACGCAGCGCGGATCCACCACCATCTCCTCCAGCGCCACCTTGGTTGGCGCATCCAACTCATTGGCGCACACCGGGTGGATGGCACAGGCGGCATAGACATCCGGAAAGGAATGTGCAGTAGCCAGCGCCGCGGCCGATTCACGGCGGTCATCGCCCACCGTCACCATACGGCTAATACCGGCGGTGCGCGCGCGATTGACCAGCACCTCATCGGTGTCCTTGTGGGAAAACAGATGCGTGTGAGCATCGATGAGGCCGCTTAGGCCCGGTGCCGGAACGGGAGTGGGACGTCGCTTCTTTTTAGCCATACGGGCAATTGTAATATTGGCTGCCATGTTGATCAGACCCGCTGGCCTTGCGGATGTGCCCGCCATGACCGAGACCCTCAACTGGGCCATCGAGCACACCGACGTCATCTTCCGCACTACCCCGGCTAGCATCGCAGAGCGCGAGGACTACCTGTGCCACATCTGGGAAGAGGGCTGCCCGTGCCTCATCGCGGAGTCCGATTCTGGTGCCTACCTGGGGTGGGCGCTCTACCATCCTTACCGCGATCCGCAGGTGTGGACGGGCTGTTATGAGACCACCATCTATCTCTCCCCCGCCGCTCAGGGCCAGGGCGTAGGCACCACGTTGCTTGGCGCCTTGGTGGATGCGGCCCGCGCCGATGATAAGGTCCATTCCCTGCTCGCGCTCATCGTTTCCACCAATGTTGCATCGCTAAAGTTGCATGAAAAGTTCGGGTTTGAAAACGTGGGTACTCTTAAAGAGGTTTGCTACAAGTTCGATCACTGGTTGAGCCTCACCCACCTACAACTTCTGGTGTAAAGGAATTTCTATGCATATCCGTCCTGCCGAGCTTGCCGACGCCCCCGCGCTCACCGCCATCTACAACGCCGGCTCCGCAGCGAAACCCGCCGCTAACCTGGTCACGTGGCAAGAAGATGTCTCTGACCGCGAAGAGTGGCTCAAGGAAATGTTTAAGGCCGGCTCCCCGGTCTTTGTAGCCGTGGACGATGATGAGGTCATTGGCTGGGCGGCCTACTTCCAGTTCGTAACCCCCGCCATCTATTACGGCACCGTGGAAGACTCCGTCTACATTGCCCCCTCCGCTCAGGGCAAGGGCGTGGGCTCCGAGCTTCTCGACGCCCTCATGGACGTCGCCGCCGACGACACCTACGTACAGACGATTATTACCTATATCGTCGATACCAACGAGGGTTCCATCGCCCTACACAAGAAGTTCGGCTTTACCGAGACCGGCCGCATGCCGAATATCCATACCAAGGATGGCGTCCGCCTCGGCTTGGTACACCTCCAGCGCGATTTCGAGCGCTAAACCACCCTTCCGGGCAAGGATTCGGTATTTCGAACTCCTTCCTTCCACACCGGAATATAGAAACGGCCGCGTTACGCCCTCTTCTTTGTTGGAAAAGAGCAATAACGCGGCCGTTTTAGGTGCTATTACTTAGTAACAGGCGCCCACTCCGGGCCAGTCTCGCCCAGCTCCGGGTCGAGCTTAGAGATGAGCGGCTTCGGCTTGGCCAAGGCGGTGCCCGGCTCTACCTGGATGCGCTCCCACTTTGCCTGCTGCTGGGTGTAGTCACCCATGATGACCGGATACTCGTGGCCCTCTGGCGGCAAGCCAGCACCGACGAGCTCTACCGGGATATCGTCCTTGACATCATGGACCTCTGGCTGGACCGCCCACACGCCCTCGCGGCCCAAGGTTTCATGAACCTTCTGTGCGGTAAACGGCAGGTACGGCGTGAGCATGACATTGCAGTCAGAGACCACCTGAAGAGCAGTCCACAGCACGGTGGCTAGACGCTCGCGCTGGGTCTCATCCTTGGCCAACTTCCATGGCTCTTGGTCTGCGATATAAGCGTTGGCTTCGCCGACGACGTGCATGATGGCGGTAATCGCCTGCTTGAACTTGGACTGTTCCAGCAAAGAACCGGCGGTCTCGAAGGTCTCTTCCGCCAGCTGCAGGATTTCCTTATCCTTTTCTTCCAGCGCTGCTGGTGCCGGAACCTCACCGAAGTTCTTAAACGCCATAGAAACGGTGCGGTTGACCAAGTTGCCCCAGCCATTGGCGAGTTCATTATTGATGCGGCGGACAAATTCATCCCAGGTGAAGTCCGTGTCGTTGTTTTCCGGACCGGCCACGGCGATGAAGTAGCGCAGGGCATCTGGGCCAAACTCCGCCAAGAAATCCTTGACATAGATGACAACGCCCTTGGAGGAGGAGAACTTAGAACCAGACATGGTCAAGTACTCAGAGGAGACAATTTCCGTAGGCAAATTCAGCTCGCCGTACTGGTGAAGCTCACCGCCCTTGTTGCCCTTGCCGGCATAGCCCAAAAGCTCGGCCGGCCAGATCTGGGAGTGGAAGGTGATGTTGTCCTTGCCTTGGAAGTAATAGTGGCGGGCCTCCGGGTTCTGCCAGAAGTCCTTCCAGGCTTCAGGCTGACCAGTGCGGTATGCCCACTCGATAGAGGAAGACAGGTAACCGATGACCGCATCGAACCACACGTAGAGTTTCTTGGCGTTATTGTCCTGCCAGCCCTCAACGGGGATGGGAATGCCCCAGTCAATATCGCGCGTCATGGTGCGCGGGCGCATATCCTCTAGCAAGTTCAGGGAGAACTTCAGGACGTTTGGGCGCCAGTCCTCACGGGTGGAAAGCCACTTTTGCAGCTCCTCCTTGATGGCGGGCAGATCCAGCAGGAAGTGCTCAGTTTCAATGAACTTCGGGGTCTCGCCGTTGATCTTGGAGACCGGGTTAATCAGGTCCACCGGGTCGAGCTGGTTGCCACACTCATCACACTGGTCACCGCGGGCCCCATCCGCACCGCAGATGGGGCAGGTGCCCTCAATATAGCGGTCCGGCAGGGTGCGTCCGGTAGACGGCGAAATAGCGCCCTGGGTGGTCTCTTTGAGCATGTAGCCATTGGCATACAGACCCTTGAAGAGTTCCTGTACCACGGAGTAGTGGTTACGGGTGGTGG
Organism: Corynebacterium sp. ACRPE; assembly: GCF_022347435.1. Lineage (NCBI taxonomy): Bacteria > Bacillati > Actinomycetota > Actinomycetes > Mycobacteriales > Corynebacteriaceae > Corynebacterium > Corynebacterium sp. ACRPE. The sequence continues at coordinate 29,904 of NZ_JAKRNA010000010.1, forward strand.
TACGAGTAAAGAGATCGTAGGACAGGCCGAGGTTGGCTAGGTCAGTGACGATCTGGCGGTTGTAGCGGTCTGCGAGCTCGCGAACGGATACGCCTTCTTTGTCCGCTTGAACCAATAGCGGAGTGCCGTGCTCGTCCGTACCGGAGACCATGAGTACGTTGCGGCCACGCATTCGCTGGAAACGTGCAAAGACGTCAGAAGGAACACCAAAGCCGGCCACATGGCCGATGTGGCGCGGGCCGTTGGCATAGGGCCAGGCAACATTTACTACTACAGACTCAGTCATGGGTTCTACTGTATCGAAGCCGGCTCTTGTCCACACGATCAGGGCAGACATTTACTTCGCAGGTGAACCGCTTTTTCAGAACAAAGCGCCCACCGCTTCCCCATTGCTGAGGAAACGATGGGCGCTATGAAAGCAACCGCAAAGGGTGCGAATTACTTGCGCTTCATTGGGTGCTTGAGGCGCTCGTTGCGGCGCTTCTTAAGTACCTGCGTGCGCTGGTACTCACGGTGCAAGCGGCGCTCGCGGGCCATCTTGCGCTGGAACTGCTGTGCCTCGCGGTACTCGAGGTAAATAACATCCTCGCTCAGTGCCTTGTAGATGGCGAACATCAGGCCAACGACAATGAACAGGAACGGTAGTGCAGCAACGATGGTGACGTTCTGCAGGTTAGACAGTGCGTCCTCATTAGCCAGAAGCAGGGTCAGGCCTACCAAGGCAGTCAGTGCGCCCCATGCCGCGGATAGCCACGGCTTAGCGGTAGAAGCACCATTTTGGGACATGGAGCCCATCACCGTGGACGCGGAGTCAGCAGAGGTGACGAAGAAGGTAGCCAGAAGGATTGCCGCAACAATACCGGCAATGAAGCCGCCGGGCATGGACTGCAGGAGATTAAACAGCTCTTCCTCAGCAGACTCGCCGGTAATGGATTCGCCGTTTTGCTCCATGTGGATAGCGGTGCCGCCGAAGATAGCGAACCACAGGGTGGATACGCCGGCTGGAATAAGCAGGACGCCGAGGCAGAACTCGCGGACGGAACGACCGCGGGAGATGCGTGCCAGGAACATGCCCACGAATGGGGACCAGGAAACCCACCATGCCCAGTAGAAGATGGTGTAGCCGGACAGCCACTCACCGGCGGCGCCGTTTTCGGACTCGGCCGTGCGGCCAATCATCTCGGTGAAGTAGTTGAGGTAGTTACCGATGGAGCCAGGAATCTGGTTGAGGATGGTAACGGTCGGGCCCAAGATGAACACGAAGATGGCCAGCACTGCGGCGAGGACCATGTTTGCGTTGGAAATGTACTGAATGCCCTTGCCCACGCCGGACATCGCAGACAGGAGGAATGCGAGGGTAAGGACCAGAACGATGCCAATAACCACGGAATTGGTGGGGTTATCGATGATTCCGGATGCCTTCAAGCCGGCCTGAATCTGCAGGGCACCCAGGCCCAGGGAGCAGGCGGTACCGAAGACGGTGGCGAAGATGGACAGGACATCGATGAACTTGCCCACCGCACCGTTGGCGTTACGCTCGCCGATAAGCGGCACGAAGGCCTGGCTTAATAGCTGCTTGCGGCCAATGCGGAAGGTGGAGTACGCGATGGCCAAGCCAACGATGGCGTAGACCGCCCAGGGATGCAGCGTCCAGTGGAACATGGCATAGGCCATGGACGAACCCACGTTGCCAGTGCCCTGGCCTGGGGTGCCGTCACGGTAGTTAGCCAGCGGCTCGGAAGCGCCGTAGAACATCAGGCCAATGCCCATACCGGCGGCGAACATCATGGCAATCCACGATGGCGTGGAAAATTCCGGCTCCTCATTAATGTGGCCCAACTTGATGGAGCCGAACTTGGAGGCGGCAATAAAGACAACGAACACCACGAAGACGGTGCCGAAGAGGATATAGGCCCAACCGAAGTTGTCCACGACCCAGGTCAGGGCCGAAGAGGAGAAGTTGGCAAAGTTATCCGGGGCGGCCAGGCCCCACACAACGATCGCGGCAATCAGCACGCCGGCAATGCCGACGATGGACCAATCGATTGGCATATTGTCACGATCGGCCGCGATTTCCACCTCAGGATCGTCATAGCGCTCCGGGTGGAAACCATCGGAGTGAATCATATCCTGAAGCTGGCCGGTGGCAGATTGTGCGTCCAGCTGTTCGTCTACAGTCTGATAATTCTCAATAGGCTGCCCGCTCGAAGAAGCAGAAGCCGGCTGCGCCTGTGCGCCGACCGGTTCCTTTCCTTCTTCTGGCACGCCTGTGCCCATATTTTCCGAGTTTGTCATGAGCTATACAGTGGTGCGGAACTACTCAATTATCAAACGAAGCACAGAGAAACCTCGCTGCTCAACGCCGTTTCCCAGGGATTTTCCACGATAATTTGAAAGGTTTTTACGCTTCATTTCCCCATGTAAATACCGCTTTAAGCCGCCCACACGCCCGAACACTATAACAATTCAATTACAAAGACCCCGTTAGTGAAACCGTCTAGGAACGATGCGGGGTGTGACGTAATCGAAACCATCGGTGAGGCTAGGCCTTGCGTGCATCCAAGGCGGCGTCGTAAAGCTCGCGGTTGGAAACCTCAGTACCTTTGGCTACCTGCTTGCACGCGTCCTTCAGCCGCATCCCCGCCTCCGCTAGCTCGAGCGCCTTGGGCACCAAGTCTGCGGCGGTAGCGGCAGCGGCTGTACCGCCCTCGATCACCACGGTGATCTCTCCCCGAGCACCGTCTACTGCCCACTCGGCAAGCTCACCCAAATTGCCGCGGCGGATTTCCTCATAGGTCTTGGTCAGCTCCCGGCACACCGCGGCCGGGCGGTCGGCGCCGAGAATTTCCGCTGCCTCGGCCAGGGTTTCGGCCACGCGGTGAGGAGATTCGAAGAAGACGATGGCTCGCTTTTCGTTGCGCAGTGACTCCAGCCACGCCTTGCGGGGACCGGGCTTGCGAGGAGGAAAGGCGTCGAAAAGGAAGTGCCCCACGCCCAGGCCCGAAAGCGCCAGGGCCGTCGGCACTGCGGAGGGGCCGGGAAAACAGGTCACGGGAATATCGCGCTCGGCTGCAGCGGACACAAGGGACAGGCCCGGATCCGAGATAATAGGCATGCCGGCATCGGTGACGACGAGGACGGTGCCAGCCGCGGCGGCGTCGATAAGCTGCTGGGCTCGGTCCTTTTCATTGTGATCAAAATTGGACACCACCCGCCCGGAAATCTCGATCCCTAAGGCCTGGGCCAGATTGCGCACGCGCCGCGTATCTTCGGCCGCAATGACGTCCGCATGCTGCAAGGCATGCATTAAACGCGCGGAGGCATCTCCTACGTTTCCCAGCGGAGTGGCGGCGAGGATTACCCCGCGCGGTAGTGGATCCAGACTTAAAACAGACATGCCTCTAGCATTCCATACTCTCTAATGCGCGGTTGCGCTACGTTGTCGCCTAGACTCAACCAAGTGACTATTGCTACCGCTGCCCCATCGCGCACCACGCACGACACCGTGGCTCCGCCAGCACCCCGCGCCTATCAGTGGGGCAAGGCTGACTGGATAAGCACTAGCGTCGTCGGCGTCCTTGCACTCATTACCCGCTTTGTCGGCCTTACCGCGCCCGTTTCCAAGGGCACGCCCGTCTTTGATGAAAAGCACTACGTTCCCCAAGCCTGGGACATGGTGCGAAGCTGGGATAACCTTTTTATCGGCGGTATTGAAACCAACCCCGGCTATGGGCTGGTGGTTCACCCACCGCTGGGCAAGCAGATTGTGGCACTTGCCGAATGGATCTTTGGTTATTCCCCTCTGGGCTGGCGTTTTATGACGGCGCTTTTCGGTGCAGCCACCGTGCTCTTGACGATGTCCCTGGCCCGCCGGGTCTCTTCATCCTGGCAGGTAGCAACCCTAGCTGGCCTCATCGCCGTATTTGATGGCGTACTTTTGGTCTCCTCCAAGTTCGGCATGCTGGATATCTTCCAAGTCTTTTTCGTGGTAGCTGCCGCCTGGGCGCTCGCCCGCGATCATAATCAGATGCGCGAGCGCCTCCACAACGCGTTTGTGAAGGACCGGATGGGCTCTTCCGCCTTCGGACCGCGCTTTGGATTCCGCTGGTGGCGCCTCCTTGCAGGTGTCTGCCTGGGACTTTCCCTGGGCGTCAAGTGGTCCGGCCTGTACTTCATCATGTTCTTTGGCCTGATGTCCGTCTTTAGCGACCTTGCCTTGCGCAAGCGCTATGGGGTACGCCGCTATATCCTCGGCACCCTGGTGCGCGATACCCCTGCTGCCCTGGCCTCCCTTGTGCTCGTGCCGGTACTGCTCTACGCCTGGACCTGGCGGGCTTGGTTTGCCTCCGAAACCGCCGTGTACCGCCATGCCAAGGTGGATGGCACCATCGAGGATGGATCGTGGCTAATGAACTTGCCCGATTCTTTGGCCGGCTGGTTTTACTACCACTCCTCTGTCTTGGAATTCCATGCCAGCCTGACCTCTTCCGGCGGCCATCATCACCCGTGGGATTCCAAGCCCTGGGCCTGGCTCGTTGCCGCCCGCCCGATCCTGTACTACTCCTCCACCGACCTGCAGTGCGGCGATGGCAGTAGCGAATGCCGCAAGATGCTCTACCTCTTTGGCACCCCGGCCATCTGGTGGCTAGTCATCCCGGCCGTGCTGTGGGGCCTGTGGTCGCTCATTATTCGCCGCAACCGCGCCTTCCTTATCCCCCTGGTCGGCTTTGCGGCAGGCTTCTTACCCTGGCTCGCGGCCTTTGACCGCCAAATGTACTTCTTCTACGCCACGGCCTTCATTCCTTTTGTCATCGTGCTTATTGCGTTAGCTTTAGGCCAGCTCATCGGGCATGGCAGGCCTGTGCGGTGGGGATGGCTGAAGAGCTTGGCCGGCGGCCCCGTACGTTGGGGCACCATCGCCGCCGTGTTCTACCTAGCCATGGTAGTGGCGATGTTCTTCTACTTCTCCCCCATTTTGTACGGCTACAAGATTCCAGATTCCTGGTACCACTCCATGATGTGGCTGCCGAGCTGGACCTAACCGCGACTGAACGAAGCTTATTGTGGCTGCGCGTTGAGGGACTTCCACCACGCGCGCACCAGGTAGCCCTTTTCCGCCGCCCAGGCCCACGCCAGGCTAAGAGTTGCCAGTGCGGTGGCGATAAGGAAATACACCTGCTCAATGGTTACGGTACCCAGCGCTATATCGCGCATGCCAAAGCCGAAGAGGAAGGCAAACATCGTGGCCGATACCGGAAGCAATCCGGTGACTGCCGCGGGGCGCCAGGCGCTGAAGAATAGGCCACAGGCCATGCCAAAGCGCACTGCCGCGCCCTCCATCAGCAGGTTGGCTCGCTCCGGATCCGCAGTGGGATCCAAAATCTTTCCTTCCTCGCCCAACGGTACGAGCCCGGAGGCGTGCACGATGAGCACCACTGCCCAGATTGCAAAGATTGCACCCATAAGAACCATGGCGGCACGCGCGACCGTGAGGTTGGCTTGGCGCGCGCTCGCGGTACGCCGCCATTCCGGCTCCACGCCGGCCAAGATGACATCAGAAAGATCCGTAGGCGGCGCCATTCCGGAATCCGCAGGCTCCACAAAGCTCAGTGAACGCGATAGCGCGGCCGCCTTGTCGCGAAAAGCGCGGCATTCGGCGCAGCTTTCCAGATGAGTATCAATGACGTCCTGGGACAGATCGGAGTGCTCTCCATCCATGTGCGCGGAGATAGCCGCTTGGACCTGACTATGCGTCAACATTGCTGAGCACCCCGTCCATGCTGGCTCTGCCGGAGCCAAAAATTACGATCATCAGCAGGGACAACAGCAATACCAGTGGGTATTCGATTCCCCCATCGGCAGCAAAAAGCCCGTGGCCCAGATGCACGAAATACAGGGCACACCCCATAAGCAAAGCCAGCGCCCCAGCGACAAAAGTGGTGAGCAGACCAACGACGAGGAATGCACCGCCGGCCATCTCTCCTATGGCGGCGATATAGCCGGAAAGCTGTGGCTGCGGCACCCCCAGGGCGGAAAATTGCCCCACGGTTTCATCCATGCCGGTCATAAACATCTTGTCCACGCCGTGTGCGATAAAGATTAATCCGAGGACCGCTCGAAAAATAAGCAGTGCGGCATCGCGTACGGCAGGTCTATTCATGCTGAACAGATTACCCTGAACCCCTCACCCGATGCGAAGGCAATGGACTACACCCATACTCCTGGGAAATTCGCCCTTTGGCGGGGGAAGGAAAAGAACACAGCGGCGCGGGCTGTTTCAATGGGAACCACGCACAAAAGATAAAAGGAGAACACACCATGAGCGAACCAACCACGCAGTCCGAAGAGCGCACCACCTTGGTCTATGACGATGATGGCCTAGGCCGCCCGCCTTGGGCGATGTCCTCGCCGATGCTGAAGGAGTATTACGACACCGAATGGGGCCTGCCCATTTTCGATGAAGCTGGACTCTACGAGCGCTTGAGCCTCGAGTCTTTCCAGTCCGGCCTGTCCTGGGCAGTGGTGCTCAAGAAGCGCGAGGCCTTCCGTGCGGCCTTTTGCAACTTCGATCCGGACAAGGTCGCCCAATTCGATGAGACGGACGTGGAGCGTTTGCTTGGCGACGCCTCTATTATCCGCAACGAAACCAAAATCCGCGCCGCGATTAATAACGCCAAGGCGACCATCGCTCTGCGCGAAGAAGGTGGGCTGGCGGAGTTCATTTGGGCCTACCAGCCTCCGGAGAACCTCTACCCCACCGTGATGGAAGATATTCCGAAAAAGAGCTACGAGTCCAAGCTCATGTCCCGCGAACTCAAGAAGAAGGGCTTTCGCTTCGTTGGACCGGTTACCTGTTTCGCCCTCATGGAGGCCATCGGCATGATTGACACCCACCTTATCGGCTCCCATCGCCGCGGTACCTCCGGGGTGTGGTTGGAGAGCGGCGTGCCGAATTATGGCCTAGCGCAGGAGTACAACGCGCTCGCGAACTCGCAGACAGCGGGCACCGACGAGCTCCACGGCGCTGCTAGCTAGTCCGCCACGCGCGCTTATCCAGCGCGGCGGGCCGCTAGGTCATCGCGACGGCCATAACCATCGGGCCCGGCGTGCGGGCCGTCAAAGTCGCCGTCCTCACCATCGCTAAAGCTCAGCGGAAGGTGCACGAAGTCCGGGCTCTCATCGTCGATTTCCACAACCACGGCGCCTGGGCGGCGCAGATTGCGCGGAATCTTTAGCTCTTCGTCCTCGGCGTTGCGCACGCCCAAACGGGCGCGGCGCAGGTGGCGCACACGGCGGCGCATCAGTGCCTGTTCCTGGCGTACCTGAGAGCGAAGGGCGATCAAGTAAGCCACGGTGAGCACGCCGGCGACGGCAGCCAACCACCACGTCCAACCACCGACCACGATTCCGAGGGCTACCGTGAGCACCACGGTCACGGCAAGCCCCAGCAGGGTGCGCTGACGTCGCTGGTATCGCGTTGCAGACTTTTCCTTTTCCGCAACCGGGTCCCAGCCACCGCGGCCCAAACGACGCTGGGCGAATTCAACCTCGTCCTCGGACAGGTCGGTATCCATGCCGGTTTCGTCTGCTTCGGCGGTCGCCGCGAGCTCCTCGGATCCCTCGGCCTCGTCTACCTCGTCCGCGCTGGCAGGATCTACGGAGTCATCCTCATTGACCTCGGCCTTGTCAACGGCTCCCGGATACATGAGGTCTACCGGCGAGGTAAAGGTTTCGTCGTAGGCATAGGCATCGTTCGCCACGCTAGAGACAGCTGGGGCGCTAAATACCTCAGCCTCGGACGCAGCAACATCGGAGGCTTTGTCCTCAGTGGACTCGTCCGCGGCGTCGTCCTCGTCCTCCAGCAGCACGTCGTCGACGTCGTCCGCCTCTGCGGTGTTGGCTTCCTTGTCCGCATCAGCCTGCTGGGAGGCAGGAACCGCAGCTGCCTGTGGCTCGACTGCAGACTCGTTTTCATCTGCAATCACTTCTTCCACCAATTCGCCGTCGATGGTTTCTGCCTGTTGCGTGGATTCTTCGCCAGTGGTGGAGGTGGACGCGGCAGTAAACGCACGGCTACCGCTACCGAAGGGCTGGGACTTGGCACGGCGTGCGGCACCGGCAATAGTTACGGAGCGCGACGAGGGCTTGGTGGCCTCGGTATCGGTTTCACTGTCGGTAGCGTCTGCAGCCTCGACGACTTCGTAGTCCGCCTCGTCCTCATCGTCACGGCGGTGGACGTCGTCGGCGCGCAGGCGCGGACGACGTCGGCCGGCGACCTTGCCGGAATCTCCTTCAAAGAGGACACGGGTATCTTCAAAGGCCTCACCGGTATGGCTCATTGGGCGATTATTCCTACCCAATAGCCACGGTGCGAGTACGAAGAGCCACACCACGATGATCGCGATAATCGGCACAGCTGTCGACACGAAAAGGACCTTCCCCTTGAATACAGATGATTACTCCACCTTAAACGGTGAAACCGCACCGTAGCACCCCAAAATCACACAAATTACAATGTTGTGACTTATGTGAAAATTGAGGTCGGGTTTCCAGCGATTGGGACGCTATTTCACGCCAACCGTCCAGCTTGGCGGAGGCGCTCCACCGCCGTAGAGGCAAAGTCTTCTTTCACCAACGCCACGTAGTGGTGGTCCTGCCACGCGCCGTCGATATGCAGATTGCGCCGCAAATACCCCTCATGTCGGAATCCGTTGGCGGCCAAGACGCGCCCCGAGGCCGGGTTGTGCTCCAGATAGGTGGCGGTCACGCGGTGCAAACCCACCCGCCCAAAGGCATGGTCCACGCCCAAGGCGGTCGCGGCCGTAGCCACCCCGGCGCCGTGAACCGCAGAATAGACCCAGTAGCCAATCCAGCAATCGCGAATGCTGCCATGCTGAATGTTTCCCAGGGTTACCTGCCCTGCGAATTTCCCCTCCACCTCAATGACAAGCGGGACCACCAGCGCCTCGCGGGCGGCCGTGCGCAGGTACATCAGGTGATTCCACCACGCCTGCTGGCTATGCGCTGCCGCCCACGGTGCGGCTTGGGTCGGCTCAACCGGGCGGAGGAAGCCTTCATCGTCGATGCGCTGACGCCGCCACTCGTGGCCGTCGGAACGCAGCAGGGGGCGCAAACGCATCAGCGCCCCCGAGGGAAAGACAGAAGAGGAGGGAAGCTGGACAATAGGAGTAGATTCCGGCCACCCCGGGTGCATGTCATCGGTGGGGCCGGTAGCAGGATGGCGGAACCTATCCGCCGCGTTGCCGAAAGGATCGAGCATTAGCTGCGCTGGGTCAAAAACAACACATCAACCACATCGCCTGGGCGGATTTCCGTGACCTCTTCCGGCACGCGAATCATGGCGTTGGCCTCGGAGAGGCCGGCCAAGAGGTGTGCCGGGGCACCCGCGGCACCGCCGAGGCCTTCCACCAAGTAATCCGCGGTTTCGGCATCGCGCATCAGGCGAGCACGGATGAAGCCGCGCCGGCCGGGGCGGGAATCGATGTGGTTCAACGCGCGCGCACGCACCACGCGGCGGTGCGCATTGCGCTTGCCCAGCGCCAAGCGGATGAGCGGGCGGATATATACCTCAAAGACCACTAGCGCGGACACCGGATTGGACGGCAGTAAGAAGGTAGGAATGCGCTCCTCTCCCACCAGTCCAAAGCCTTGGACGGAGCCGGGATGCATGGCCACGCGGGAGGTATCGACATCACCAAGATCGTCGAGGATCTCGCGGATGGCCTCGGCTCCAGCGCCGCCTACTGCGCCGGAGATGACCAGCACCTCGCTGCGGGCAATGTGCTTTTCCAATGCTTCGCGGATGCGGCGCGGCTCGCCCTCCGCAATGCCCACGCGGTGCACCTCCGCCCCGGCTTCACGGGCCGCGGCAGCCAAGGAATAAGAGTTCACGTCAAAAACCTGGCCCAGTGCCGGTTCTTGATCCAAGTCAACCAACTCGCGGCCAAAGGAGATGATGGTAATACGCGGCCGCGGATACACCAGCACCTTTGAGCGGCCTACCGCGGCTAGAAGGCCAATCTGAGCGGGGCCCAAAACGGTGCCGGAAGATACGGCGACATCGCCAGGCTGGATGTCGTCGCCTACCCGGCGCACAAAGTCACCAGAGCGCACCGGGCGGTGGGCGGTAACGCGCTTGCGGCCGCGGTCGGTCCACTCGAGGGGCAGGACGGCGTCGGCAAGCGTGGGCAAAGGCGCACCCGTATATACGCGCACCGCTTGCTTAGGTTGCAGGCGCAGCGGCTGCTTGGAGCCGGCCGGAACCTCCCCCACCACGGGCAAGGAACGCTCTACCTCCGGCTGCGGGGAATCCGCATCCTCTTCGCCCTCTGCGGACTGTTCTTCCTGGTCCTTGTGGCGACGCACCCGCAGGCCCCGCTCGCCACCGATATCCACGGCGCGCACCGCGTAGCCGTCGATAGCCGCCTGCGGGAAACCCGGCAGGGGTTGATTAGCCTGTACCTGCTCGGCGCACATCAAACCCAGCGCGTTGGAAATACCGATGCGCACCGGCTCCGGCGTCGTCGCCGCATCCGTTACCAGCGCCAACTGGTCATCAACTGAACGCATAAGGTCTATGCCCGCCCTTTCTTCGCTTCCACGTCCTTGGCCACTGGGAAAATCCCTAGGCTAGGCCGTGCTCGTCCTCATACTCGGCCATGATTTTCTTAATCGCTTTATACAGCGTGGGACCATACTTTTCATCGCGCAGGCCAAAGTCCACGTTGGCGGGGATATAGCCGCCGGGATTGCCCAAATCATGGCGCTTTCCTTGGTGAACTACCACGTGGACGGGCTCGCCTTCCTCAATGAGGAGCTCGATGGCGTCAGTAAGCTGCAGCTCGCCGCCCTTGCCCGGCTTAATGCGGCGCAGGGCATCAAAGATCTTGCGATCCAAAAGGTAGCGGCCGGTGGCCACGAGGTTAGAAGGGGCTTCCTCTACTGCCGGCTTTTCCACCATGCCCACGACCTTCTTCACGCCAGGGGCATCGGTATCTTCCACGTCGAAGACGCCGTAGTTGTAGGTCTGCTCGCGCGGGACCTCGAAGGCGCACAGCACGCTGCCGCCCAATGCCGCGCGCACGCGCGCCATATCCGCCATGACGGTGGCGGGCAAGACAATGTCATCAGGGAGCATGACGGCGAAGGAGTCCTCGTCTTCCCCAAGCACCTCTTCAGCAAGGCCCACCGCATGGCCCAAGCCCAGCGGCTTTTCCTGCTCCACCGCGACGGGGTGAATGATCTGGTTGGCGCGCTTGACCTTGGCCACCTGCTCGTCCTTGCCGCGGGATTCAAGGGTCTCTACCAGCTCGGGGAAAGCCTCGAAATGGCGCATGACTTCTTGTTTATCGGGCGCGGTAATCACCGCAAGGCGGCGCGCGCCGACAGAGGCCGCCTCCTCTGCGATGAGTTCGATGCCGGGAGTATCAACAACGGGCAGCAGTTCCTTTGGAACCGTCTTGGTGGCGGGCAAAAATCGGGTGCCCATACCTGCCGCTGGAACTACAACCGTGGTGATTCCGCGGGCGGAATCTTCGCGTTCTATAGCCATGCACAATAGCGTACAACGCCACATTATTTTCCCGTGCACCGCTACGCCGCGGGGTTATGATTTATTCATGACCTCTTCCATCACCGCCAAAAACGAGCTGCGCGCCCGCTTGGTCCAAGCCCGCCGCGAACTTTCCTCCGAGGACCACGATGCTTTTACCGCCGCCGTGCGCAAGCATCTCGAATCCGAGCTAACCGAGTCCATGACGGTGGCCGCCTACTGGCCTTTGGGCTCTGAGCCCGGTGGTGCGGACTTTGTGCCGTGGCTCAAGGAGCATGTCTCCCGCGTCCTCCTGCCGATTTCCGGTGAGAATGGCACGTTGACCTTTGCCGAATACCGCGGCAAGGAAGCCATGCACACTAGCCCATTGGGTTTGAATGAGCCTCAGGGCCCAAGCTTTGATAGCAGCGTGCTGGCCGAGTGCGATCTGGTGCTCGCCCCCGCCATGGCGGTAGATGCCAAGGGCAACCGCATGGGCAAGGGCGGTGGCTACTATGACCGCGCGCTAGAGCCGCTTCCCCACGGCAAGCCGCCGGTTTTCGCCATGGTCTACCCTTCCGAATTCCTAGACGAGCTGCCTACCGAGGACCATGACCGCAAGGTTGATGCCGTCGTCACCGCAGAGGGCATCACACGCTTCTAGTTTTAGGGTGCGGGAACCATGCGCGGTTTCGGGCAGTCTAAAAAAGTATGTCCACTTCGCGTATGCCCCGCCTCATTTCCACCCTTCGCACTCCTGGCCACCGCCGCGGCGTTGTAGTGCGCCGCGCCATTGCGGTGGCCCTTCTTATTGCCGCGCTGGCTTCGGCCTTATCTGCGGCCAAGGAGCTGCCGCGCGTTCCCGTCTTTAGCCGCGATCTGCCTGCGGGCGCGGAGCTGGCGCTTGCCGACGTCGACTTGGCCCGCCTTCCTGCCTCCTCCATCCCCGATTCCGCAGTAGCGGCAAAGCCAGAAGAACTCACCGGCCGCGTTATTACCGCCGCAGCCGGCAAGGGTGAGGTGGTCACCGATGCGCGCCTTCTAGGAGAAGACCTCGTCTCCAGCTTGGTCGGTGGCTCCGACGCCGCGGCTGCGCGGATGATCCCGGTGAAGCTCGCCGAGCCAGACATCATCCCCCACCTGCACCATGGCGATACCGTGGACGTGGTAACCGCCGTCGACGCCGCATCCGCCCCAGCCGCAGAGGGGTCGGCTCCCGCAACGCCCACCGCGCGCGTTATCGCCACCGGCGGGCGCGTGGTGTCGACCTCCAGCGCCGAAGGCGAGGCCTCTTCCTCTACTGTTTTGCTCGCGCTGCCCCATGACCACGCCAATGATGTAGCCGCTGCGTCGCTAAGCCAGCCACTCACTGTAGTTATCGTGGGTGACCGCGCTCACCCACAGCAACGCTAGACCCTTTCAGCCACAACAGTTGTGGTTGGTTAACAGCTGCACTAAAGTTTCGCGGTGTCCATGGTTTATACCAACCCTTAGTTATTCCCAGAAAGGTTCGTGCATATCACCATGCTCAAGGGTTTTAAAGACTTCATTATGCGCGGCAACGTCATCGAACTTGCCACCGCAGTCATCATCGGCTCCGCCTTCACCGCGATCGTCACCGCCGTTACTGACTCCATCATCCAGCCGATCATCAATTCCCTTGGCTCTGCTGAGGTGGACGGCCTAGGCTTCCAGATCACCGACAACAAGAACACGTTTGTTGACTTCGGCGCAGTAATCACTGCAGCGATTAACTTCCTCATCATCGCCGCGGTGGTTTACTTCCTCATCGTCATGCCACTCAATAAGCTCACCGAGGCCGCTAAGCGCCGCCACGGTGTAGACCCTGAGGCCCCTGCCCCAACCTCCGAGGAATTGCTCGCGGAAATCCGCGACCTGCTCGAGGCCCAGAATGTCTCCGATAAGGACATCCCGGGTACCGGCATTGACGGTTCCGCCCGCGGCGCTGCCGACGCCGATCACGGTTCTACCGGCGGCGGTCGCCACCAGGCCTAGGTTCCTACCCTGCATATACAGCACAGAGCCTGCGGTTTCACTTCCTCGGAAGCGAAACCGCAGGCTTTTAGGTACCTCTGTGGCTGCAGACCTGCATCCTGCTTTAGGCGCTAGCCGCCGTAGTGTGGGGGCTGATTCTCTCGGTAGAACTGTTCATCGCGCTGGCCGGACTCCCCCTCTGTCGCCGCCGAATCCGCGTCATCAACGGTAACGATTCTCTCCTCATCGGCACCATCGGCAGCGTGTGCGCCGGGCTTATCAGCACTACGGTCATAATCGACAGCAGCAGATTGGCGGAATACTCGCCGGCGATTTCTCCGCGACGTCATAGAAAATACCCTGCGTTTACTGGACGCTAGACTGCTGCAGCTGGTCAATGAGGTGGTGCACCAGAGGCGCCAAGGTAGCCATGCCATCGCGGACGGCAGCGCGCGACGAGGCAAGGTTGACCACGACGGTAGAGCCCGAAACGCCCGATAGGCCGCGGGACGTGCAGGCATCCACCGCGCCACAAGCTTGGCCAGAAGAACGCAGCGCCTGGGCCACACCCGGAACCATCTTATCGATCACGGAGCGGGTAGCCTCCGGAGTCTTATCGCGCGGGCCCACGCCGGTGCCGCCGACGGTGAGGACCAAATCCACGCCACCGACCACAGCGGTCTCAATGGCCTGGCGGATCTTGGATTTCTTGGAACGCACCACGATGGCGCCATCAACGCGGAAATTAGCCTCCGCGAGCAGCTCGCTTACCAGCTGCGAAGTGCTATCGGATTGCTCACCGGGATGATCGGTGACAATAACGATGAGCCCGCGGCGCGGGGCAGCAAGGCTATCCTCCTGCTCGCTTGCTAACAAGAAGGCATCATCGGGTTCGGCTAGATCCATCAAGGAATCGCGCTTATTCGCGCCGTCGGGCTGCGCGGAGTCGGTCACATCGTGCTGCGAATCTGGCATTTTTCTCCTTAAGTTAAGGCAATACGGCCTTGTGGCGGGGTGAGGTACGGCGCATTCAGCACCTAATGAGGTCTTGCACAGTAATTTACTCGCCTGAGAGGGTTACCTCTACCTGACGGGTTTCTTCCGAGTCTTCGCGGGTAACCTCCAAGGTCACCGTCGCACCAAAGTCTTGCGATCGCGCCGCCGCAATAAGCGCATCGGCGTTTTCAATCAGGCGATCGTTGACGCGGGTGACAATGTCGCCATCCTTTAAGCCCGCCTTATCTGCCGGGCCGCCCGACTCTACCTCGGCGATGCGGGCACCATTGCCGTCGTCGCGCGCTAGCACCTTCACGCCAAGGGTCGGGTGAGAAACTTTGCCGTCATTGATGAGCTCATCTGCCATTCGCTTGGCAAAGTTGGATGGAATGGCAAAGCCCAAGCCAATGGAGCCGCCCTCGCCGGAGGAACTATTAGACAGCGAAGCAATCATGGAGTTCATGCCCACGATATTGCCGTCTCGATCCACCAACGGACCGCCCGAGTTGCCAGGGTTTACTGCGGCATCGGTCTGAATGGCGTCAATCAATGAAGATTCGCCGCCTTCCTGGGAAGCGCGAACGGGACGGTTCTTTGCCGATACGATACCGGAGGTCACGGTCGCGTTTAGCCCCAAAGGAGAGCCCACGGCCACTACCTCTTGGCCCACAGCCACGGAATCGGAGTCACCGAATTGCAAGAAGGGCAGGTCTTTGACGTCCTTGATTTTCACGATGGCCACGTCCGTATTCGCATCCGAGGCCACCACCTCAGCATCATGCTTACTGCCGTCATTCATGGTCACCTGCATCATGCCACCGTGCTCAGCACCGGCAACCACGTGGTGGTTGGTCAAAACATAGCCGTCTGGGGAGATGACAGAACCAGAGCCTTCAGCGCCACCAGTACGAGTCATCGTCTGGATAGAAACCACCGAGGGCAAAACCTTGGAGGCAACTTCTTCAACGGAACCCTGCTCCGGTTCCTTACCGGTGCTATTGTTCGCCGGCTCAGCCTTAAGGGCTTCATTGACCACGGAGGTATCGTTATTGCCTCCCCCGGAACTCATGCCGACCACAGCGCCGGCGATCGAGCCTGCGGCGATGGCAGCGACGGCCGCCAGAGCGGTGGCGGCGCCCAAGCCAATTTTCTTCTTTTGCTCCGGCTGCGGAGGCAGCGGGGTGACCATCGGGCCTTCCTGTCCCTGACCGCTAAAGTTTTGGGCCTGTGGGGCATTCGGATAGGGCCCCAGCGAACCTAGCGTTCGCTGGTCATTGCCTTCAGCACCGCCGCGCGGTTGATTCCAGCCTTGCGAATAGGAGCCGGTCTCTTGTGCCTGCGCGCCAGCGTCGCTGTGAAGACCAAATCCGTCACTGTAGGGGCCAGCGTTGCCAGCCACGGCATCTTGCTGGTTGGTTTCTCCAAAGTTCGGACCACCCTGAACCGGATCGGCCCTACCCGGGCCTTCCTGGGACGCTCCCTCCGGGGAGTTCCCATCAAAGCCTCGGTAATCGTCATTCCTCATGTTCATGAGAAAACTATGCCTCACTTCGCTTGGTCAAGACTGATACTGATCTGCCAACCTACTAGGAATTCCTGAAAGGTTGCTGTATTACCTCACCAGTATAAACGCTTGTACGCTAGCTCTGATTAAACCAGCGCTGCGCAAAGATTTCACCGCGGTCGATCGAGTCTTCCTTACCACCCGGCAGCCCCTCTTGCGGCTCTGCCAAACCGTCCACGAAAATCTCCCCCGTCACAGGCTTGCCCGGCAAGATGATTTCCATGCGGGTACCACCATCATTAGACTCGCGGATCTTGATGGTGCCATCGTGACGTTCAATCACCGATTTCACAATGGCCAAGCCCAAGCCCGAGCCCGGCATGGAGCGCGCTTCTGCCGAACGATAGAAGCGCTCAAAGACCTTCTCCCTTTCCTCCGGTGCAATGCCAGGCCCGGAGTCATCAAAGCGCAGGCGCACCTCGTGGGTGGATAGCTGCTCCATAGACACGCGCACCGTGCCAGTAGCCGGCGACCACTTAGCCGCATTATCCATAAGATTAAGCGTGGCACGGCCCAATGCGAAGGGGTCGCCGTCCAGCTCCCAC
Organism: Corynebacterium sp. ACRPE; assembly: GCF_022347435.1. Lineage (NCBI taxonomy): Bacteria > Bacillati > Actinomycetota > Actinomycetes > Mycobacteriales > Corynebacteriaceae > Corynebacterium > Corynebacterium sp. ACRPE. The sequence continues at coordinate 46,555 of NZ_JAKRNA010000010.1, forward strand.
GGGATAAAGCGCACCAAGAACTCCACATCGGGACGGCGGCGGCGCGCACGCTCCAGCGAAGCCATCATGACTTCACACAGGTCCACCGGCTCCGGTTCGCGCTCATTGCCGTCCTCACGCGCCAAATCAACGAGGTCTCCAATCAAGGTGGAGAGCTCATTCATCTGGGACATGACGTCATCTTCGAGGTCCCTGCGGTCTTCATCGCTCATACCAAAGCCACCACCGGCCCGATTGAGCATCATCAAAAGCTCAATATTGGTACGCATAGAGGTCAGCGGGGTTTTCAGCTCGTGCCCGGCATCGGCTACGAACTGAGACTGCTGCGAACGGGATTCCTGCAGCGCCTCCAGCATCTGGTTAAAGGAGGTGGTCAACTGCGCCATCTCGTCGTTATTAGAGACCTCAATAGGGCGCAGGTCGTTGGTCTGCGTCACGTAATCCACCGCTCGCTTCAGCCGGGCGATGGGTTGCATACCGGTTTTGGACACGATGAGGCCTGCAAAAATGGCGAGCACGATGCCAAGGGCAACGATAATCAGTAGCACCGTGCCCAAGATGGCGATGTGCTCTTGCGTAGGAGCGAGAGACTGAGCGACGACCACGGTAGAACCAAGATCATGACGCTTGGCCAGCACTCGCTCGCCGCCCACGGTACGCACGGAAGTTTCCGTGTAATCCTCCGTCCGATGGAAGTCCCCGCCCACAGGAATGGTGTCGCCGTAGGAAAAGCTCATGGAGGGCGGTGATAGGGCTACGCGGGTGCCAGGGTTATAGGACTTAAAGTCCTCGATCTCCTGGTCCACGTTATCCATGAACCGTGGATCCTGGCTTTGCCGCAACAAGACATCGGCCTTGGCCTCCAGGCGGTCGTCGACGGAGGCAGTAAGGGACAGAGAAACTACCCAATACGTTGCCAACGTCATCAAGGCAACGGCTACGGCCACCACAAGGCCGGTAACAGTAGCAAGGCGCCACCGCAGTGGCGCCCGTGAAGCCCAACTCCCCTGAGGCTCAGAGAACTCGGTAAGAGGGGTGGACTGTACTTTCCCGGAAGCCACCGCAGGGGAAGCGGGCTTCCTTAAAATCACGGATTAGACTCCCTCAAGACATACCCCACGCCACGGACGGTGTGGATGAGGCGAGCATCGCCCTCGCCCTCCGTCTTCTTACGCAGGTAGCCGATATAGACCTCGAGAGCATTGCCGGAGGTAGGGAAATCGTAGCCCCAGACTTCTTCCAGGATCTTGCTGCGAGAGAGAACCTTGCGGGGATTTTCCATCAGCAGTTGCAGCAGCGCGAACTCGGTACGCGTCAAGGAAATGGCCCGGCCACCGCGGCGGACTTCGCGGGTATCGGCATCAAGTTCAAGGTCCTCGAAGCTCAGCTTGCTTTCCACTGGGGCTTCAGCTGCGATGGAATCTGCAGAGGCACGCCGCACCAAGGAGCGCACGCGGGCCAAGAGCTCTTCCAATGCGAACGGCTTTGGCAGGTAATCATCCGCGCCGGCATCGAGGCCGGCCACGCGATCCGAGACGCCATCGCGCGCAGTCAGAACGAGGATCGGACGGTCCCAACCCTCACTGCGCAGGGTGCGGCACACCTCAAGGCCATCCATGTTGGGCATCATGACGTCCAAAATAAGCAATTCGGGATTCTCAGTGCGCACCGTCTCCACGGCCTCCAAGCCGTCGTTAGCGGTCAGCACTTCGTAGCCGTTAAAGCGTAAGGAACGGCGTAGCGATTCGCGGACGGCTTGTTCATCATCCACCACAAGGATTTTCATAGTCCTAATTATTACTTATGGCAGTCAACTTCATGAAGTTAAGGGAAATATTTACCCCCACAGTCCCCCAAATACGGTTAAAACATGCTTATAGGACGCTTCTAAAGCTAAAAATCCCCGCCCAGCCCTCTAATCGAGAGCGGACGGGGAGATTAAAGAGCGAGCTTAGAACTGCTCTACGTCAACCAGACCCAGCTTGGCAGCCTTAACCAGGCGGCGCGGGATGCGGACGGTCTGGCCGTCGATGGTGACTTCCTGGAGGGCTACGTTGTCAGCCTTCCACTGGGAACGGCGTGCGTGGGTATTCGCACGGGACTTCTTAAACTTAGGAGTTGCCATTTTCTACTCTCCTCCTTACGCGTTCTTCTTCTTGCGGCGAGCCATGCCACCGAAGCGCTGGTTGAAGCGCTCGACGCGGCCGGCGGTATCCATAACGCGCTGTGCACCAGTCCAGAACGGGTGGGACTCAGCGGTAACGTCAACGACGATCAGTGGGTACTCGTTGCCGTCTTCCCACTCAACGGTGCGGTCGGAGGAAGCGGTGGACTTGGTCAAAAAGGAGTGACCGGTACCAGCATCACGGAAGACTACCGGGTGGTAATCCGGGTGAATATCTTTCTTCATATATATTCCCTCAGGGTTGGACTACGGGTCGGTTCCACGCCCCTAGCGTGGATCGTGCCCGAGTTGGGACGTACAAATTTCACTCTGTTAACCGCGCGCCGCGTGGCACGGGTCAACAACCTGAATTATCCTACAGTCAACTGACCCATATACGAAATCCCCGACCAACAGCGACCACTCATTTCACTCACGTTTCTTGCGCCACACTAAGCGACGCCCCACAGGCAAACACCACCCCAGCACGGCAAATGGCCCACTTGCCGCAGCAAGGCAGCGATTAGGTAATTCGCGTCCGAGGCTGTAAGATTTCCCCTTGCTGTTGTCAAAATATACGTTTTACGCCCCGTCTACTGGTGTTTGACGATGGCGCCGCACCCGCTCACACCTCACTTTTGAGCACTGCCACCCTCACACGGCAGTCGGCGCTTCATTGTCTATAGCCATGATGTGGGCGGCTAGGAGAAAGAAGACCCATGTCGGCTATTTGCCAGGTAACGGGCCGCAAGCCGGAATTCGGCAAGCAGGTCTCGCACTCGCACCGCCGCACTTCGCGCCGTTGGAACCCCAACGTGCAGCGTCGTCGCTACTACCTGCCCTCTGAGGGCCGTACCATCACCCTGAATGTTTCCACCAAGGGCATGAAGATCATCGACCGCGATGGCATCGAGTCCGTTGTGGCTAAGATTCGCGCACGTGGGGAGAAGATTTAAGTATGGCACGTAACGATATCCGCCCAATCATCAAGCTTAAGTCCACTGCGGGCACCGGTTACACCTACGTGACCCGTAAGAACAAGCGCAACAACCCGGATCGCATCACCTTGAAGAAGTTCGATCCGATTGCCCGCAAGCACGTCGAATTCCGCGAGGAGCGATAATCAATGGCTAAGAAGTCCAAGATCGCTAAGAACGAGCAGCGCAAGGAAATCGTCGCCCGCTACGCGGAGCGTCGCGCTGAGCTCAAGAAGATCATCAAGAACCCGAACACCCCGGATGAGGAGCGTCTAGAGGCTCAGTTCGAGCTGAACCGCCAGCCTCGTGACGCTTCCCCAGCCCGCGTACGTAACCGTGACGCTGCCGATGGCCGCCCACGCGGTTACCTCCGCAAGTTCGGCCTGTCCCGTGTCCGTATGCGCGGCATGGCTCACCGTGGTGAGCTGCCGGGCGTTCGTAAGTCCAGCTGGTAAAGGGGTAATTGCACAATGGCTAATAAGCGCAATAACCAAAAGAAGTTCCGTATGGAGCAGAGCCGTCGCCCAAAGAAGAACCCTTTGAAGGCTGAGGGCATCGAGAAGGTGGACTACAAGGACACCAAGACTCTGCGTCTGTTCATCTCGGATCGTCACAAGATCCGTTCCCGTCGCGTCACCGGTCTGACCCCGCAGCAGCAGCGTCAGGTTGCTACCGCAGTCAAGAACGCACGCGAAATGGCTCTCCTGCCGTTCACCACCCGCTAAACAGTAGCTGGGTATCAACAGCGCACTTTTGCCGCTGGCAAGTGTGACACGGTAAAAGAACCATAAGCTTTCGCCGCCTCCCTCCTCGAGGGCAGGCGGCGAAAGTCGTTTTAGCCCTCCCATCCCTTCCACTCGACCCACATGCCCGGATCACAGAACCGAAGTGTTAGATTGAAAGCATTCGTGCACCCCGCAGCCGGCGGGGAGGCATCGGCCCCGCACTAGTGAAAGGCAGTGAGCAATGGCCCTGCACCAATCCCTACTCGATCTTTCCGAGCTCGCCCCGCACTGCCAGTCCCGCGCTACGGCCCGCGGACTGCTCGAAGAGGCCCAAGATATTTTGCGCAATGCGGTCGCCCACCAGGACAATGAGATTGAATTGGCCCACTGGTATTCCCGGCTGATTACGGATATTGTTCGCTCTCCTGGGGTCAACTCCCCGGTCCGCCTTACCGGCGCTGCCTCCCGCGGCGACCAGCTGCCGTCCATGCCTGTGGAGTGGATGGGCCAGGATGACGACCTCCAAGAGGTCTTCGCCGATGTCGGTCTCCAAGCTCACGGAGCCGCCGATTCCATCGCCGCGCGCGTCGACGCCGGCCTGCCCCTTGGAAACGACGGGGAACAAGCGCTACTGGAAGAAGCCTTGGGCCAGCGCCCTCCTGCCCTCAAGATGGTCGATGGCCTGCCGGACCGCGATGCCGCGGTGGATATCAAGGCCACACTGCTCTCCCCCATTGCAGCTATCGCGCGCTGGGCGGCACCGGGGCCGCGCCCGACGGTGGATCGGCTGGCGATTGGCGTGGAACGCGATCTCCTCAGCGCCGCAGACGCAGAGTCGTTGGACCTAGCGTGGCGCACCGGTTATGCGTTAGAGTTGCGCCGTTGGTACGAGGGCGTTAGCGATCGCCCGGCCACGCTGCGCGATCTTCCGCCGCTGGACCGCACCGCTTATGGTTCTGCGTGCCGCATTGTCTCGGCGGCGTTTGAGTCTATTTCCCGGCGGGCAGAAGAATATAAATAGTCTCTACGGTGCGGATTCGGAAGCAGTACCTAGTCGGGCATAAGATTGTACAGTTGGTTATTAAAAGTGAATTCTCTTTTGTGAAAGGAGTCGTCCCACCGCATGGCAGGCAATGTCGGTAGGCCGCGCAAACACAGTCCGCGGCGCAGGGGCAATAGCGCCCGTGAGGAGATTTTGGACGCCTCCTCCGAGCTTTTCACTACTCAGGGTTTTGCTACCACGTCCACGCACCAGATTGCAGACGCGGTAGGCATCCGTCAGGCGTCGCTGTACTATCACTTTCCGTCCAAGACGGAAATCTTCCTGACGCTGCTCAATTCCACCATCGAGCCTTCCTTGGAGTTGGCCGATGAGTTGGCGGGCACCGACGCGGCCCCGGCACAGCGCCTGTGGTCTTTGGTCGCCGCAGAGTCGCGTCTGCTGCTCACCAGTGGCTGGAACGTGGGTCGCTTGTATCAGCTGCCGGTGGCTACTTCTTCAGAGTTCTCCGAGTACCACGAGTCGCGCGACCGCCTGCAGAATCATTTCCGCTCCACCGCCGCAGCCATTGTGGGCGAGGATGACCCCCGCGTGGAGCTGCCCTTCCACATCGCGCTGTCTGTTATTGAAATGCGCCCCAATAACGGCACCCCGCCGTTCGACGCTTCCCAGTCGGTTCCGGAGACTGCTGCCATGCTTGCCGACGCCGCCTTGGCCGTCCTCGGCGCCTCCGTCCCCGACAATGCCGAGGAAACTACTTTGGAGTTGCTGAAGAATCGCAACGACTCCATCTCTGCGGCCGCCGCCGCAGCGGCCGACCGCAAGAAGAAGTCGCGCTAGCCCCTCGTTTTCCGCGTTAGCGCTGCCACGACTCCGTGAATTCGCCCGTGGCGGCCAATCCGCCGCCCTCGCGCACGCTTACGCCACTCGGCGTCACCACAATGATCGACGGATCCGCATTGACGTAGTAGTTATTGCCGTCTTGGGTAACGTCACCCGATTCAAACTGGCCATCAAACATCGACGAGCGATAGAACTTGTAGCCACCTCCGGTCTCGCAAATGATAACCCTGCCGTCGGGACCAGAACCGGCAAACAGGGCGCGTTCAAACCGGTTGCAACTTGCGTAGCCACCATCGAGCCATCCGTGCCCATTGAAATCAGAAATATAGTTTCCTTCACCAGACTTCTGACCCCCACCGGTGGAAGACGGGGCCTCCTGCTTTTCCGTCTGCGTGACCGTGACTACCGGCGGTTCCTCCGGGGCTTCCTCTTCCTTGGTTACGGTCTCTTGCGCGGGCGTGGATTCCTCGGCGTTCTCCTCTTCTTTGTCGGAGTTATTGACCGTGGTCATTCCGCTGCCCTTACCTTTGAAGCTCGGGGCGGATTCGTCCGAGGAGTCGCTGCAACCGCTCAGCGCGAGGCTGGCGGCCACGAGCGGGAAGAAGCCTGCGGCGATAAGCGGGCGGAGGCTTAAGCGAGAAGTCATGAGTTTTCCTTTCTACTGACAGCCTTAGCAGGCAGGGCTGGGCCACTGGGTTTCGGCCTGCGCTAGGGCTTCGGCCATTGAGGTAAGCACCGTTTGGGTGGAGGCGTACTGGCCATCAGGAGACGAGGCGATTAGTGCCACGGCGACGTCGTGCCCGCCCAGCTGCACAATGCCCATCTGCCGCACGTCGTAGGCGCCGGCGGGGCTCGGGCCCCAGCCGCCCTTCATCAAGGCGCCCGGCAAGGTGCGCAGGCCGTAGGCTTGGGCGGGATCGGCGACCCCCATGGCGTCGATAATCGGCTGGGCTCCCTCAACGCAACGCACCCCGGCCATGAACTTTGCTTGGTTGCCCACGCTCCACATGGTTTGGCCAAAGGCCGTAAATTCCGGCCGGGTGACCTGGGATTGAACCTGGGTGGCGGTATCGCCCGCCTCCGCGATGACGCTTTGCGCGGCCTGCGCGCCAGCGGTCCCCTCCCCTAGCCCCGCCCACGCGGCCTTGGCGGCCTCGTTATCGGAGTAGGTGATTGCAGACGACACTAGCTGGCTATCGGCCGCACCCGTGCGATTCGCTGCAATGAGCACGGGCACCTTGGAGGTTGACCACGCGGCCTCGGGAGCGGTGCGCCCCGCTTCAATGGTGGTCGTGCCATCGGATACGGCGATGCCCACATCGCCGTGTTCGGCCACGATGCGGTCAAGCACGGCTTGGACGTCACTGGAAGGGGCCGCGGCCGATGGCTCCGAGGAAGAGGCGGGCGCAGACGAGGCGGCCGGCGCTGCGGATGAGGCCGCGGGCGCTGCGGACGTGCTCTCTTTTCCGTAGAGGGGATCGGCCGTGCCGCGGGCCTCGGTATTGACAAAGGTAGGGGAATTATTCGCCGCGTCCTCGTCGCCGCAGGCGCTTAGGGTGAGCGCGCAGGCGATAAGGGCGGCTGCCGGGTCCCAGGCCCGGCGGATAGGGAGTGTCATGGCATTTAGCTTAGGCTAGTGCGCGAAGTGGCGGGTACCGGTCAGGTACAAAGTAACGCCGGCTTCCTTCGCTGCCGCGATGACTTCTTCGTCGCGGATGGATCCGCCGGGCTGGACCACGGCCTTAACGCCGGCGTCGAGAAGCACCTGCAAACCATCGGCGAACGGGAAGAAGGCGTCAGAAGCGGCGAAGGAGCCCTCGGTGCGGTTGGCACCATCGGCCAAGGTGTTGGCGCGCTCGACGGCCAGCTTGGCGGAGTCAACGCGGTTGACCTGGCCCATGCCCACGCCCACGGTGGCATTGTCCTTGGCCAGCAAGATGGCGTTGGACTTCACCGCGCGCACAGCGCGCCATGCGAACTCGAGCTCAGCCAAGTCGGACTCGTTGAGGGCCTCGCCCGCAGCCAGGGTCCAGTTGGCCGGGTTATCGCCCTCGGCCTGGTAGGTATCTGGCTCTTGGGTGAGAACGCCGCCGGAGATGTACTTGCGCTCCTCGTGCTGGTCTTCATGCTCTGCCTGCAGCACGCGCAGGTTCTTCTTGGCCTTAAGGACCTCGATGGCACCATCCTCATAGGAAGGCGCGACGATGACCTCGGTAAAGATCTCCTTTACCTGCTCGGCCATCTCTACGGTGACCTCGCGGTTGACGGCAATCACGCCGCCAAAAGCGGACATTGGGTCGCACGCGTGGGCGGCGCGGTGGGCGGCGGCGATGGACTCCTCGGACACGGCAATGCCGCATGGGTTGGTGTGCTTGATAATCGCAACGCAGGGGCGCTCGTGGTCCCACGCGGCGCGCCACGCGGCATCCGCATCCTGGTAGTTGTTGTAGCTCATCTCCTTGCCATTGAACTGGGTGGCATTGGCAAGGCCCTTGGAGCCGATGCGGGTGACGGTAGCCGCCTGGTGAGAGTTCTCGCCGTAGCGCAGCGGGGTGGTTTGGCCCTCCTCGCTGAGCTGATCCACGAACCAGGCGGAGACGGCCGCATCATAATCCGCGGTGTGCAGGAAGGCATCGCGGGCCAGGCCACGGCGCTGCTCTAGGGTGAAGCCACCGTTGTTCACGGCCTCCACGGCCTCGTCGTAGCGGGAAGGATCCACGACGACGGCAACAGACGGGTGGTTCTTGGCGGCCGCGCGCACCATGGATGGGCCGCCGATATCGATCTGTTCCACGCAGCCATCAAAGTCCGCGCCAGAAGCTACAGTCTCGCGGAAGGGGTACAGGTTGACCACGACGAGCTGGAAAGGCTCTACCTCGAGCTCGGAGAGCTGGTTGAGGTGGTCGTCCTTGCGGGTATCGGCCAGGATGCCGGCGTGCACGCGCGGGTGCAGCGTCTTGACGCGGCCTTCCAAGCACTCCGGGAAGCCGGTGAGCTTTTCTACCGGAGTGACCTCGATGCCAAGGTCCGCGATCTTCTTCGCGGTGGAGCCGGTGGAGACGATTTCCACGCCTGCCTTATCGAGGGCGCGGGCTAGATCCTCCAGCCCGGTCTTGTCGTACACGCTGATAAGGGCGCGCTTTACCTGCTTGCGGTCTTCGCTCATGAGGAGGATTAAGCCTTTCGAAAAGTCTTAGTCTGCGAGTTGAATAGTAAGTTTCTCGTCGTGGACGTTAGCTGCACGCAGCACCTCCACGATGAGATCGCGCTCTACTTGTTTGATGCGCTCGTGGAGGGTGGACTCGTCATCGTCGGCGTTAATGGCAACGGGGCGCTGCGCGATGATGGAGCCGGTATCCACGCCCGCGTCCACAAAGTGGACGGTAGAGCCAGTGATCTTCACGCCGTAATCTAGGGCGTCGCGCACCGCGTGCGCTCCCTTGAAGGCAGGCAGTAGAGCCGGGTGGGTATTGATGGTGCGGCCTTCGAAGCGGTCCAGGAATTCCTGGCCCAGGATCTTCATAAAGCCCGCAGAAACAACAACGTCTGGCTGCGCAGCATCTACTGCGTCAACCAGACGTTGATTCCATTCGGCGCGATCCGCCCCCAGCGCCACGACCTCGGTATCAATCCCGTGGTCCTGTGCGCGCGAAATACCGTGGCATTCCTTATCCGCCACCACCTTCACTACCTGGTAGTGCCCGGCTTGGGCATCCATGATGGCTTGCAGCAGGGAACCCGTTCCAGAAACGAGCACCACCACTCGGAGGCGTTCAGAGTCAGCGGTATAGCGCGGAGGCATCGGTGAAGTCACGCGCTATAGCCTAGCCCCTCTCCCCCTCCTCGGGGGAATCTTCGCTTGAGGAGTCCTGCTCACTCTCCCCCATTTGGTCCTTGAGCTGTTGGCTCAGCGGCTTGGCGACGCCCCTTTCATCGCCCTCCTTAGCCTCTTCCGGCCGCTCCGCTACTTCGTCGGCTGGAGTGTCCTCTTCGTTCTGCTCTTCTTCCGGTTCCTCCGCGGCCTCGCCAGGTGCGGAATCCTGGGACTCGTCCTCAACTACCTCGGCGTCAACGATTTCCGGATCGGTGATGGGCTCGCGCTCCGAGTCGGTGGCAGCTTCGTCAGTTTCGGCGGCGGCTGCATCGGGTGCCTCGGTAGTGACATCATCGGCAGGATCAGCAACTGGTGCCGTGCGGGCCGCGCGCCAGGCCACGAAGGCGAAGCCAGCAGCAACGGCGCAGCCAACGACGGCCATCCACAGGGCGGTGAGGCCTGCGGCAGTCCACAGCTGCGGGCCGGTCGCGCCGTAGTAGCCAAGGTCACCGCTAACAAGGAAGCAGGCAACCAGCATGACTACTGCGGCGGCCGCAGTAGCTACTAGTACGCCCTGAAAGCTAGGACGCTTCTTGTACAACGAGTAAATTGCGGCGCCGAGGGGGACGATCAAAAGTGCCACCGCCCAGCTGGGCACGGATGCTGGAATGCCACCGGTAATGGGCAGCGGCGGCAACGGCACGAGGTGGGCGCTAAAGAGGCTTACTGAGCCTTCGCCTACGGAAAACTCCGAGCCCACCAATACCGCCGCGGTGCTCATGATGGCATTGGGAATGTAGAGCACGCTCAGCAGCACGAGTCCGGCAATGCCTAAGCCGGAGATCGCAGGATAGTCATTCATCATCTCGCCCTGGCGGGAGACATTGGCAAGGAATACCACCGCGAAGACTGCGGATGCGCCAATGGCCAGGTATGCGAGATAGCGAAGGGCGATCTGGGTGGCGTCGACAAGCGGGCGCGGCACTCCGTAACGCTTGGCCAACGCCCGCCACAAGCGCCACCCCATGCCGGCCGCCATGGCGGCCAGATGCAGAACAATAACGCGCAGCAACGCCTCCGCCAGATTAGGCGGAGAAACGTCATAGACCTTGCCCGCATCCCACAGCATCAGCCACGCGATGATGGTAAATACCACCGGCACGCCAAGCACGCAGGCCAAAAGAGTAAGCAAGTCCTTGACGCTGACCTTGTGTTTTACCGCGCTGCGCACACGAACCGCTACCACCACGGCGAGGATGAGCGCTGGCAAAGCCGGTAGGAAGGAAATATTCACATCGGCCGCAGAGACCGGGGCAAGGTTAAAGACCATCCAGGCCTCCGCCACGATGGTGTACCACCACGCCATGGGAGAGCCGGCGAGCATGAGACCGCCAAGCGCGATGGCCATAATGATAAGGACAATAACCACGTTGGGCACTGCCGCCGTAATAAGCATGCGGCGAATGCGCCCGGCTTTGGTCAACGGCGCGGGGGTACGCCGCGCCTTAGCCTTGGAGCCGGCCTTGCGAGCGACGCGCTGCGCCGATCCAGAGGACTGTCGTGACCCACTGGGATGAGGCGCGCGTGGGGTGCGCTCCGCGCGCACCGTACGGCCCCGCGCCTGGCTACGCGGGCGGGGCGTTGACCGAGATTGGGGGCTGGTGTTTTTGTTCATCGGCGTCCACTTTGCCACCTTCCGGAAGTGAAATCGGGGTGGCGCGACGAGGCGCCCGCAAAATCACCGGTGGCAACCCCTGCACCTGGGCTATACAAATATATAAGGAGTATAAAATCTACCCTGGTTTCACACCCTTAACTCTGGCTGTAATACTATGAAGGAAAAGGCCGCTAGTTTTGCGTGACGTACGCGGAGATCGCGTGGGATCTTTATCGCACTAATAATATTCTGCGTGCCCCATGTTGCCTGCTCGTGGACAATTTCCCCGAGAGGGGCCTGAAAGTTTCTTAATTTGGGTTGCTGTTATCTTTTCGAGACGCTACTGTTACATCTCGTTGGTAACAAGAAGGTCACAATCTCGTAACTAACTCGGCGGGGACGTAACACCCGTTCTGCGCAGATTGTGAAAATGACGAAAGAAGACCTAATGCGAAGCAAAGTTCAGCGTGGCGCCGGCCGCCATCGCAAGATTGTCACCTCGCAGACCGCGAAGGGCCGCATTGCCGTAATGACGGTTGCGGCAGGTGCAGTTTCCACCGCCGGCGTAGGTGGCGCAGCCGCCGCAAACATCCAGTCCGATGACGCAGCCACCACCAAGACGCAGTCCGTTGACTTCGAGCTCGCCTCTGACTCGACCCAAGTTGAGGATGCCGCTGCGAATCCTGTTGATACCACCCCGCAGATCCTCAACGTTGCCGAGGCAAAGCCAGTTGCCGATCTAACCGATCAGCTCAACAAGGCCATCCAGGCTTCTGAAGAGCGCGCCGCTGCCGACGAAGCGGCTCGCGCACCGTCCGTAGCTCGCCCGGCCGAGGGCGCATTCACATCCCCATTCGCTATGCGCTGGGGCACCTTCCACAAGGGCATCGACATCGCCAACTCTCCCGGCACCCCAATCCTTGCCGTCATGGACGGCACCGTCATCGACTCCGGCCCAGCTTCCGGCTTTGGCCAGTGGATCCGCATCATGCACGATGACGGCACCATGACCGTCTACGGCCACATGCAGACCCTTGACGTTGCCGTGGGCGAGCACGTCCACGCCGGCCAGAAGATCGCTGGCATGGGCTCGATGGGCTTTTCCACCGGCTCCCACCTCCACTTCGAAGTTCACCCGAACGGTGGCGAGGCAATCGATCCGCAACCTTGGCTGGCTGAGCGCGGCATCGATATCTAAAGAGCCGCACACCGACTACCTTCTTGTTGAGCGCTGCAGAGAACTTCTCTGCAGCGCTTTGTCATGCCCACAGATACTCTCCCGTCACCTAGTGCACTCGCCCGGAAGATAGGATTGCATCAACTGCGCTCCAGACCGCCCCAAGGGCGCACTACACCGCGCTTGGCGCCGCCTGAGTACTCCGCTGCCACTAGCGAACACAGCACCAGCTAGACCCTCACCACGACCCCATAAAGGCGCCAGAAGCACATTCAGGCAAGTCCAGTGCGCAGACTTGTCGCAGGTGAGTGGATATTTTTAGCTTGCAGCCGCCGATACCGCACGAGACGGCAGCCCCAAGCCTTGGGCGCCACCCCCAAGGTCCACCCCCAGACCCTAAACCAGTACTTTACAGACGCCACTCCAATCACATTGGTAACACGCGCAACAAGCTGGCATGTTCGAATAATTTCGAATTATTTCCACCTCTACCAGCGTTTTTTAAGATTGCGCGGGCCGTTCGGGCGGGCTAACTTTTAACTCGTTGCCACAAGCGATTTCGGACGCAAGCATTTCAGCTTTCGGCGTGTCGCGGTTGGCAGTTGCAAGACGCCGCCCTCACTAGGGCACAAGCGTCCCGAGACCATGCACAGCCATGAAAAGGACTTAAGATATGAAGCGCATGAACCGCGCACGCAAGAACGTGGCGCTGAGCATCGTTACACTCGGCACCGTACTTGCTACCGGCACCACCGCTTTTGCTGCAGAGCCAGTGGCTAGCGTGGACGTATCGGACGGCTCCTCCGAGCCCACCGCTACCAATGTAGATAACGCCGGAGTGGTCGACGCCCTTGTTGGCCTAGCCACCACCTCGGTTGGCCTGCTCAACGGCGAGGCTACCCCGCAGGTAGATGGAAACGAATCCGGCGGAGTAAATATCGTCTTGGATCCTGGTTCTGTACCGGGATTGAAGGAAGCATTCGCTCCACAGGGAAATCACTCCGGACTCACCACGAAGCGCGGCAAGGACTCCGCGGGCAATACCGTGGTCTTTCCTACCTCCGGCACACTTACTTCTGGCTTTGGCCAGCGTTGGGGCACGATGCACAACGGAATCGACGTAGCTAACCCGGTGGGCACCCCGATTCACGCGGTCATGGACGGCACCGTCATCAACTCCGGCCCAGCGCAGGGCTTTGGCAACTGGATCCGCATCCAGCACGATGACGGAACCATCTCCGTCTACGGCCACATGCCGGCAGACCAGCTCAAGGTAAATGTGGGCGAGCGCGTGACCGCGGGGCAGGAAATCGCCGGCATTGGCAACGAGGGCCACTCCACTGGCCCGCACCTCCACTTTGAGATTCACCCAGGCGGAGGCGCCCCCGTTGACCCAGTTTCCTGGTTCAACGAGCGCGGCATTTCGGTCTAAAGCTTTTCCATCGGCACTCCGCCGATGAGCATCAGCCGGACCTTACCGGAAGAACCAAAGTCCACGGTGACCGTGGCGCGCTTGCCGGAGCCGGACGTCTCAATGACAGTTCCGAGCCCGTACTTAGCGTGATTGACGCGGTCACCCACGGCTAGGTTGAGGTTATTGTTCTTAGTCATCGAGGTCGCCGCCGGCTTGCTGGTGCGCTGCGATGGGGAAGACGCAGCGCGCCCTGCACCGCGCGCCCCAGACCTGGAACCACCACTGCCCCACCCGGACCAATCGCGGCCGTAGGAGCGACCATATTGATAGTCGTCCTCGCCCCACGCTCCGGTCAGGGAGCTATCGGAGTCTTCGCGCCGCCAGTTGATGAGGTCTTCTGGGACCTCGCCGAGGAAGCGGCTGGCGGGATTAGTCACCGGATTGCCCCACGCCGAGCGCAAAATGGCGCGGGTAAGATACAACTGCTCGCGAGCGCGGGTAATACCCACATAGGCTAGGCGGCGTTCCTCGCTTAATTCCTTCGGGTCACCCAGTGAGCGCATATGCGGGAATTGGCCATCCTCCCAGCCGGTCAAAAAGACCACGGGGAACTCAAGACCCTTTGCGGTGTGCAAAGTCATCATGGTGACCACACCAGTCTCGGAATCAGGGATCTGGTCAGCATCAGCCACCAGCGATACCTTTTCCAGGAATGCCTGCAGCGAACCGGGCGCGGCTTCGCCCTCCTCTACTAGCTCAGAGGGGTCCACTGCATCCGCACCGGATGCAGCAAGCTGGTTGGCCGCCTCCGAGGTGAATTCGCGAGCCACCGATACCAACTCGTTGAGGTTATCTAGACGCGCGCCATCTTGCGGATCGTTGGAGTTTTCCAATTCCGCCTTGTATCCCGTGGCATCCAAAATGGCGGAAAGCAACTCGCCCAAATCCGGTTGGCCGGTAACCTCATCGCGCATGGACGGGATCTGATTACGGATACCCTCCATCATGTCGTTGAATTTGGTGACTGCGTTAATCGCCCGGGTGCCAAGGCCAGGGACGTCGCCCCGGGGGACATCGGCAAGCGCCTTGCCAAAACTAATGCCGTGGTTTTCCGCATGGAGGGCAATATGCCCCTGGGCCTTGTCACCAATAGCGCGCTTGGGCACATTGATAATGCGGCGCAGGCTCACCGTATCGTCCGGGTTATCCAAGATGCGCAGGTAGGCCACCATGTCGCGGATTTCGCGCCGCTCATAAAAGCGCGTGCCGCCCACCACCTTGTACGGAATTCCGGAGCGAATGAAGATATCTTCCAGCGCACGGGAGGCGTTATTGGTGCGGTACATGACCGCGATATCGGAATAGCTGCGGCCTCTATCGGCCAAGGAGTCGATTTCAGAGGCGATGAAGCGCGCCTCATCGTGCTCATTATCGGCAACGTAGCCTACGATCTGCTCGCCCTCACCGTGTGCGGTCCACAGGTTCTTTTCGCGGCGGTTCTCATTCTTGGCAATCACGGCATTGGCCGCGTTGAGAATGGTCTGCGTGGAGCGATAGTTCTGCTCCAGCAAGATGGTGTGCGCCTGCGGGTAGTCGCGCTCGAATTCCTGAATATTGCGGATGGTGGCCCCGCGGAAGGCATAAATGGACTGATCGGAATCGCCCACGACGCATAGCGCCGGCGCATCCGGACCGAGCTCTCCCCTGCCTACGAGCGCGGCAACTAGGGCGTATTGGGCGTGGTTGGTGTCCTGGTACTCGTCGATAAGCACGTGCTTAAAGCGCCGGCGATAGAAATCCACCACCTGCTGGTGCTGGGTGAAAATCCGCACCACCTCACCGATGAGATCATCAAAGTCCACGGCATTGGCCGCGCGCAGGCGGCGCTGGTATTCGGCATAGACCTGGGCCACGGTGGTCTCAAATGGATTCTTGGTCTGCTGCGCCTTCTCCAGCGCGGATTCGGGGCCGATGAGCTCGTTTTTGTGGTTAGAAATCTGATTGGCCAGCACGCGCGGGGTGTACTTCTTCAGATCCAGCTGCATGTCCTTGGCAATCATGGACAATAGCCGGCGGGCATCATCGCCATCGTAAATGGTGAAATTGGTATTAAGACCCGGCACCAGCTGCGCATTTTGGCGCAGGATGCGCACACAGATGGAGTGGAAGGTAGATACCCACATGCGCTCGGCCACGGGGCCTACTAGCCCGCCCACGCGCTCCTTCATTTCCGCAGCGGCCTTATTAGTAAAGGTAATGGCGAGGATCTCCCACGGATTTACCCCGCGATGGCGCATGAGATAGGCAATGCGGCGGGTAAGCACGGCGGTCTTGCCGGAACCGGCGCCGGCCACGATGAGCAGCGGGCTGCCCGAGTGGGTAACGGCCTCCAGCTGCTGTGGGTTGAGGCCCTCGGTCAAGGCATCGGGGGATTCGGATTGCGGGCTCGCTTCACGCGGTGCGCCGAAGCCGCCAAAGGGGCTAGGGTTCGAGGCACCGTCGGTGGACGGGGAAGGGCTAAAAGGAGAGTTTTCGTTCATAATGCCTTCCAACCTACTAGCCCCACCGGACACGCCCCGTATCCGCCGTGCGAGCTGCTATTTCCTTTTGCGCGGGCGGGTGGCACAATATGGTCTTATGACCGCAGAAGATAACAAGGACATCGTCGATAACGGCCTGGACATCCGCACGCCTTCGGGCACGGATGATCCCCTATCTGATGCGGAGATCCAACAGTATCGCGAAGAAATCAACCGCATGGACCGCATCATCTTGGATGCCGCTAAACGCCGCACGGAAGTCTCCCAGGCCATTGGCCGCACCCGCATGAACTCCGGCGGCACCCGCCTGGTCCACACCCGCGAGATCGCCATTTTGAATCAGTTCCGCGATGAACTCGGTGAGGAAGGACCCACCATCGCCTCGGCGCTGCTGCGCATGGGCCGCGGCCGGCTGGGTTAGCCGAATAATTACTGGCCAGCCGATACTATGCAGTACCCTGAATTAGCATGAATGCAGTTCTCGTCGCCGTCATTGTCATGCTCGTGCTCGCCCTCCTGCGCGTGCATGTGGTGGTAGCGCTCTTCCTAGGCGCCATCGTCGGCGGGCTCCTGTCGGGCATGGGGCTTGATGCCACCATGGTCGCCTTCCAAGACGGCTTGGGCGGCGGCGCCAAGATTGCCCTAAGCTATGCCCTCTTGGGCGCTTTTGCCATGGGCGTGGCCTCGGCCGGGCTGCCACAGGTCCTGGCTAACTTCCTCATCCGCAGGCTCGGCGGCAGCGGCGAAGCAGACCCTAAGACCGCCCTGGCCACCAAATGGATGCTCATCCTCGGGCTCATCGCCATGTCCGTGATGAGCCAGAACCTCATCCCAGTCCACATTGCCTTCATTCCGCTCATCATCCCGCCGCTACTTACGGTGATGAATAAGCTGCGCCTGGACCGCCGGCTGATTACTACCTGCCTGACCTTCGGCCTTATCACCACCTACATGTTCATTCCGGTGGGCTTCGGCTCCATTTACTTGAACGATATCCTGCTCTTTAATATCCAGCAGGCGGGGCTTGATACCTCCGATATCAATATCATGCAGGTCATGGGCGTGCCGGCGCTCGGTATGCTGGCCGGCCTACTCATCGCTATCTTCTTTAGCTACCGCAAGCCGCGCGACTATGAGAACCTGCCCATCACGGCTGAGGAGCACCAGGAAACCCCTTCCGCCTATAAGGTGTGGGTTTCCGTCGTGGCCATCATTGCCACCTTTGCGGTGCAGATCGTCATGCAGGCGCTCGACTTCGAATCCGATGGCCTCATGGTCGGCGCGCTGACCGGCCTGGGTATTTTGCTGCTTACCGGCGCGGTGGACTGGAAGCACGCGGACGATGTCTTTACCAATGGCATGAAGATGATGGCGCTCATCGGCTTCATTATGATCACCGCCCAGGGCTTTGCCTCGGTTATGACGGCCACCGATGAGGTCGGCCCGCTAGTCGATGCCAATGCCAACCTCTTTGGCACCAATAAGGTCCTCTCCGCCGGCGCGATGCTGGTGGTAGGCCTCGTGGTCACCATGGGCATCGGCTCGTCCTTTTCCACCCTGCCCATTATTTCCGTTATCTATGTGCCGCTGTGCATGTCGCTGGGCTTTAGCCCCGCGGCCACCGTGGCGCTTATTGGCACCGCAGGCGCGCTTGGCGACGCCGGCTCTCCCGCCTCCGATTCCACCCTCGGCCCTACCGCGGGCTTGGGCGCGGATGGCCAGCACGACCACATCCGTGACTCGGTTATTCCCACCTTTATTCACTTCAATATTCCGCTGCTTATCGCTGGCTGGGCAGGCGCGCTCATCCTCTAGAAGGCCCCGACGCGGTTGCCCTTTCTGGACTACGGTGGGAGGGGTACATGTTGCCAATGCGCTAGTTGCCAGAAAGGCCTACCACCATGGATATCACCGCATCTGCCCAGTGGAGCGAGCTCGCGAAGGTATATGAGGATAAAAGGGACCTCAACCTCCGCGAGCTTTTTGCCGCCGATGCAGACCGCGCCCGCAACTTCACCTTCGACGCCGCCGGTTTGCACGTCGATCTGTCGAAGAACCTGATCGACGGGGACATCGTCAAGCAGCTGGTTGAGGTAGCCAAGGCCGCCGACCTTGAGGCCCGCCGCGATGCCATGTTCGCCGGCGAGCACATCAATAACACCGAGGATCGCGCCGTGCTGCATACCGCGCTGCGCATCCCGGCCGAAGATGACTTGAGCGTTGATGGCCAGGATGTTGCCGCCGATGTCCACGAGGTCTTGGGCCGCGTGCGTGATTTTGCCACTGCGCTGCGCTCCGGCGCTTGGCTGGGGCATACCGGCCACACCATCAAGAAGGTGGTCAACATCGGCATCGGTGGCTCTGACCTGGGCCCGGCCATGGCGGCGAAGGCACTGCGTTCCTATGAGGTCGCCGGCATCTCCGCCGAGTTCGTCTCCAACGTGGACCCGGCCGATATGGCCGCCACGCTCGATGGCCTCGATGCAGAATCCACCCTGTTCATCATCGCCTCCAAGACCTTTACCACCCAGGAGACGCTAACCAATGCGCACGCCGCGCGCCGCTGGCTCATCGAGCAATTCGAGGGTGATGAATCCGCCGTGGCCAAGCACTTCGTCGCCGTGTCCACCAACGCGGAGAAGGTAGCCGAGTTCGGCATCGATACCGAGAACATGTTCCCGTTCTGGAACTGGGTCGGCGGCCGCTACTCCGTAGATTGCGCCATCGGCCTGTCCCTCATGTGCACCATCGGCCCGATGGACTTCATGCGCTTCCTGGAGGGCTTCCATGCCATGGACGAGCACTTCCGCACCGCACCGCTGGAAGAAAACATCCCCGCGCTCATGGGCCTCCTTGGCGTCTGGTACACCAACTTCTTCGGCGCCCAGACTCACGCCGTGCTGCCCTATTCGCAGGACCTCGGCCGTTTCCCGGCCTACCTGCAGCAGCTGACCATGGAATCTAATGGCAAGTCCGTGCGCCGCGACGGCACCGCGGTCACCGTCCCGTCCACCGGCGAAATCTACTGGGGGGAGCCGGGCACCAATGGCCAACACGCCTTCTTCCAGCTCATGCACCAAGGCACTCGCCTCATCCCGGCGGACTTTATTGGGTTCGCCCGCCCGAAGCAGGACTTCCCCACCGCCGATGGCTCCGGGTCCATGCATGATCTGCTCATGGGCAACTTCTTTGCGCAGACCAAGGTGCTGGCCTTTGGCAAGACCGCTGAGGAAATCGCGGCCGAGGGCGTTGACGAGGCCGTCGTGCCGCACAAGGTCATGCCGGGCAACCGCCCGACCACCACCATCCTGGCTGAGGAGCTGACCCCCGCCGTGCTCGGCGCGCTCATCGCCCTCTACGAGCACATCGTGTTCACCCAGGGCGTCATCTGGGATATCAACTCCTTTGACCAGTGGGGCGTGGAGCTGGGCAAGCAGCAGGCCAATGACTTGGCCCCAGCCGTCTCCGGCGCTGCGGCCGCCGACTCCGGCGACCAGTCCACCGATGAGCTCATCGGTTGGTACCGCTCCAACCGCTAAAGGCTCACTTTTAGCCGCGTTATCCCCTCCCACCCACTCGGCGGAGCGGATAACGCGGCTGTTTTATGGCCTCTTCGGCCCACCGCGATGCAAGACAAGCACGTTCTGCCCAAAATCAGCGCGACATTGGGCGAAACGTGCTTGTTTTGTTAGTGGCCCGCGGAGCTTAGAGCTTGACCATCGGCTCCCAGCCGAATGGAATTTCCTCCGAGTTCACAATTCGGCGGCCGAACGGGAAGCAGGTCACCGGGATCATCTTCAGGTTGGCCAGGGCGGCCGGGATGCCCACGATGGTCACTACCTGTGCCGCCGCGGTGGTGACGTGGCCAATGGCCAGCCACAGGCCGGCGACCAGGAACCAGACGATGTTGGAGAAGGTGGACATGGAGCCACTGCCCTTGACCGGCTGCACCACCGAGCGGCCGAATGGCCACAGGGCGAAATTAGCCATGCGGAACGACGCCACGCCCGCTGGAATGGTGACGATAAAGATGCAGGCGATAATGCCAAAGAGGAAGTAGGCCAAGGCTAGGAGGAACCCGCCGGTGATGAACCAAATGATATTGAGAAGGGTACGCATAGCCTCCACCCTAGCGGGCTACGCCGAGGGGTGAAGCGGCTGGCAGTGTGGGCACCACCAGATGATGCGCTCGAGTTCGCCTTCGTCGCCGCCTTGGTCCACGCCGCCGAGCGCGCCCTTGGTGATAAACGTGCCGCAACGGCGGCAGCGCTTGCGATTGCGGCCGAAGACATAGGTGGTCTCCCCGGCGCGGCGCACGCCGGTAGTTACGCGCACCGGGGAGGTGCGGTTAGCCCACATGATGCGCCGGGAAATATCGAGGATGCGGGCGGTATCGACCTCGGCTACCGGCGTGGCCGGGTGCACGCCGGCCAAGAAACACGCCTCGGCGCGGTATTCATTGCCGATGCCTGCAACGACCTTCTGATCGAGCAGCGCCGCGCCGATGGCGCGCTGCGGCCGGGAGTTGAGCCGGCGCAGGGCTTCCTCGCGGTCCCAGTCGGAGTCGAGGATATCCGGACCGAGGTGGGCGATGCGCTGGTGGTAGTGGTCGGCGGGATAGATGTCCACGAAGCCCAGCTGGTGGCCAACGACCTCGATATCGCGCGGGGCGTTGGCTAGCTGCAGCACGATGCGGGCGGTATGCCCAGGCTTGCGCCAGCGATCGCCTGCGTAGTGGATGGCCCAAGTGCCTTCCATCTTGAGGTGGGTGTGCACGATGGTCTGGTCGAATTGCATGAATAGGTGCTTGCCGTAGGGCCAGACGCGCTCGCACACCATGCCGTCGAGGTGAACGGTGGCGTAGCGCGGCACGCGGACGGAGCAGCCGGTGACTTCGCGGCCGGCCATGAACTGCAGTCGGTTGGATAGCTGCAGGACGGAATCGCCTTCGGGCATAACACCTCCTGTGGATCTTTAGCGGCGGTACCCGCCGCGCGGGCGGAAACCACCATTATTGCGCGAAGCGGGCGGTGGATCATCAAAGCTGAGCTCTTCGATGGCCTCGGAGGCCCGGCGGCCTGCGCGCGGTGTGCGCGGGGCGGCGGCGCGAGCGGAGATGCGCACGCCCTTCGGCGTAATCCCGGCGCCGGCGTCGCGCAGGTGGGCCGCCACATCGGTTTTATGGATGGGGCTGCCATTGCACTTTTCGACGACCAACGGCGACAGCACTCCCCTCGCCACCATATCCGTGAGCGCGGAAACCACGCGGGGATATACCTCGGCGGGGTCGATGCCATCGGGCAGCGATTCGATAAAGGTGGTGAGGGTTTTGCCGCCGCGGGTGAGGTGGGCGATGGGGAGGCCGTCGATAAGCACCACCAGCGCACCGGCCGAACGGGTGGGCCCGCCGGTGGCCTTGCCGTCGGCGTCGTCGCGCTGCGGCCAGGGCAGGGCCGCACCGTATGGGTTGGCCGGGTCGCAGGCGGCGAGAACGAAGGTCTCGGGCTCGGTAGTGCCAGAGGGCCAGCCGGTCACGTCCGGGGAATCGGCCAAGCCGCGCAGGCGGTCGATGATGGCGGGGGTGGAGAATTGCGCGGCGCCGAGCCCATCGATGACGTAGCCGCGCATGGCCTTGCCGGATTCCTCAAAACCGGAGAGCACCTTATAGGCCAGTGCGAAACCGCCGAGCACGTCTTCGGCCACGACAGAGCCGCGGGTGAGCACGCCGTAGCGGTCGAGCCAGGCCTCGCCGTGGGCGACGGACCGGGAGGTGGCATCGGTAGAGGCTGGTACCGCGAGCGACCACCGGCCCATGACATCGGGCGGGGTCCCCGTGCCTGCGGCGTTCTGCGCCTGGGCGAAGGAGGTGCGCCCCATGCGCAGGCGGGATCGGGTGGGCCGCCGCTTCGAGCGATGCGCGGTGCGGCCTGAGCGCGAGCCGCCGGAAGACAGTCGAGTGCGAATAGGCGCGAAAGAATCGGGGCTTACCAGGCCCATCTCTACTAGCCCCCAGAGGGCCTCGCGGGTCTCCTCGGTGGTACCGGGGGCCTCGGCGGCAATATCGGCAAAGAGGAAGCCACCGCCGCGGCCGAGGACATCGAGGATGGAGCGCTGCACCATGCTGACGCCCTCGGCATCCGTTTCCGGGGCGAGTTGAGCAGCATAGTCTGAGGGCAACAGCATGATCCAGGGGTCGGCCGCGCCGGCCTTGCCAGCACCCACAATGAGCACCTCGCCATTGGAGGTGAGCTCATCGAGCATGGTGGGTGAATAATCGCCCACCCGAGCGGGCAGGATGAGCGATTCCCACGCAGAGGCGGGCAGACGCACCCCGGCGAGCTGCTCGATGACGGAAAAGACGCCATCGGCACCGCGCAGGACCGGGCGCTTTCCAGCCGGTGCGATGCTATGCCACTCCGGCAAGAAACGGGCGAAGGTAGCGCCCGAGACCGGCTCGGTAGCAGCCCGCGCGGCGGCGAGCGAGCGCGAGCGAATGGTCTTCAGCACCGCGGCGGCGCAGTACTCCTGCTCCTCCACTTCCTGGCGGTAGCGGCCTTCTACTACCCCATCGAGCGCGCCGAGGACGGTGTGCGCGGCGGAGACGGATATGTCGAAGGCTGCGGTGAGATCGCGCAGCACAAACGGACCACGCGTGCGCGCCCACCGCGAGACCAGCTGCGGCAAGGCATCAGAAATGGTGGCCACTTGGGCAGGGATGCCGGGAGGAATGGGGATACCTAGGGCGTCGCGAAGCAGGGGCGCATCCTGGGCCTGGGCTAAGTGCTCGCGCCCGCCAATGCGCACGCGCATAATTCGGGTGCCCAGCTTGTCCAGGGCGGATAACGGGACGTCGGCGTGCGCGCCTAGCTCGTCGACGGGAATTGGCCCCAGCACGCGCAGCAGGTCCACCACCTCCTCGGTGGTGCGAGCTCGGCGCGAGGGATCCGTGCGCTGAAGCTGGGAATGGACCTCGGCGATGATCTCCGGATCGAGCAACTCGCGCAGCTCTACCGTGCCGAGCAGCTTGGCCAAAAGCGCTGGGTCAAGGGCCAGGGCGGCCGCGCGCTTTTCTGCTAATGGGGAATCGCCCTCGTACATAAACGCGCCGGTGTAGTTAAATAGCAGCGAAGAGGCAAAGGGCGAAGGCTGCTCGGTGGTGACCTCCGCGATGCGGATGCGGCGGTGCCCCAGCTCCCGCATGACCTCCGTAAGCGCAGGAACGTCGTAGACGTCCTGGACACACTCGCGCACCGTCTCCAAGATGATGGGAAAGGACGGGTACTTGCGGGCGACGTCCAAAAGCTGCTCGGCACGCTGGCGCTGCTGCCACAGCGGCGCGCGCTTGCCGGGATTGCGCCTAGGCAAAAGCAGCGCACGGGCCGCGCACTCGCGGAAGCGGGAGGCAAAGAGCGCAGAATTGCCCACTTGCTCGGCCACGATATCGGCGATCTCATCCCCGTCGAAAGCAAAGATGGATCCATCGGGCTCGGATTCTGCCTCCGGTAGGCGCAGCACGATTCCATCATCGCCAGCTACTGCCTGCGGATCCATGCCGGTGCGCTCGCCTACCCTGGCGCCCACCGCAAGTGCCCACGCGGAGTTGACCGGCCGGCCAAACGGAGTATGCAGTACCACGCGCCAATCGCCCAACTCATCGCGGAAGCGCTCGAGCACCAAAGTCTTTTCATCCGGGATGACACCGGTGGCCTCGTTCTGCTCCTGTAGGTAGGCCACGATATTGGAGCGCGCATTATCATCGGCATCCGCAATGATCTCCGGCGAGGAAAAGACCTCGCGGCGATACTCACCTAGCGCCTTGCCCAACTCATAGGGGCGGCCCGCGCCATCGCCATTCCAAAATGGCAGGCGCCCGGTATGCCCCGGCGCGGGCGTGACCAATACCTGGTCGCGCGTGATGTCTTCGATGCGCCAACTGGTAGCGCCCAAGGTGAACACATCGCCCACCCGGGACTCATAAACCATCTCCTCATCCAGCTCGCCCACCCGGCGCGGAGCGCCACCGGAGCCCTCGCCCGAGCCGGTATAGAGGAATACTCCGAACATGCCCCTATCCGGAATCGTGCCACCGCTGGTCACGGCCACGCGCTGGGCGCCAGGCCGCGCGGTCATCACTCCCGTCACTCGGTCATAGACCACGCGGGGTTTAAGTTCAGCAAAGTCCGTGGACGGGTACACGCCGCTGACCAAGTCCAGCACGGAGTCATAGACTTCGCGCGCCAGATCGCGGTAAGGCCAGGCCCGGCGGACCATCTCGTACCACTCATCGGCATCGAGCCCATCGTCCCCGGCCGCGGCCACCGCCGCCACCGTCTGCTGCGCCAGCACATCCAGCGGGTTGCGCGGGGTATGCATCTCCTCAATGAGGCCTGCGCGCATGCGCGCTACCGTCAGCGTGGACTGCACCAGATCCGCCCGGTGCTTGGGATAAAAGGAGCCATGCGATACCGCGCCCACAAAGTGCCCGGCGCGGCCCACTCGCTGCAGGCCGGAGGCCACGGAGGGCGGAGATTCCACCTGCACCACCAGCTCCACGGCTCCCATATCGATGCCCAGCTCCAGCGAGCTCGTGGCCACCACGGCCTTGAGCGTGCCCTCCTTCAGCATCGTTTCTGTCATCGCGCGCTCGTCCTTGGACACCGAGCCGTGGTGGGCGCGGGCGATGACGGCCGGGGCCTTGCCGGCGACGTCGACCTGCTTCATCAGCTGGGCCGGGTCGCGGCGGGTCTCCGGCGAGAGCGATTCCGGATCGTGTTCGGCCGCATAGAGCTCATTGAGCCGGCTGGTCAGCCGCTCGGCGGTGCGGCGGGAATTGACAAATACCAACGTGGAGCGGTGCGCCATGATCTCCGCATAGAGGTCATCCTCTATATACGGCCAGATGGACTTGGCCGTGGGCAGCGCGGATTCATCCACGGAAGGCGCGCTAATCCCGATGGCATCATCCACGGTCATCTCCCCGATGGTGGAGCCCTGCTCCGGCGTGGGGAGATCGGACATATCCTCCACGGGCACGTGCACGTCCAGCTGCCACTTCTTTTCCGCGGCTGGGGCCACGATCTCTACCGGCCGGTGGCCACCCAAGAAATTCGATACCGCAGACAGCGGCCGCACGGTGGCGGAAAGACCGATGCGCTGGAAGTCCCCCGCCACCTGCTGCAGGCGCTCCAAGGTCAGCGCTAGGTGCACGCCACGCTTGGTGCCGGCCAAGGCGTGGATCTCATCGATAATGACGGTATCCACCGTCTTCAAAATCCCCGCCGCCTTGGAGGTCAGCATCAGATAGGCCGACTCCGGGGTGGTGATCAAGATATCCGGCGGCTTGCGCACCTGCCGCGCACGCTCAGCAGACGGCGTATCGCCCGAGCGCACGCCTACCGATATATCCGGCACGTCCAGCCCTAGGTTCTCCGCGGTGCGCGCAATACCGGTCAGCGGGGCGCGCAGGTTATTTTCCACGTCCACGCCCAGCGCCTTGAGCGGCGAGATATACAGCACCTTCACCCCGGCGGCGGATCCAGCAGTCCCTGAGCCCACCGGCAGCGCCAGCTGGCCTTCGCGCTCAACCAAATTATTCAGCGCCCACAAGAACGCGGCGAGCGTCTTACCGGAGCCGGTAGGGGCGACTACGAGGGCGTGCTCGCCGCGGGAAATCTTCTCCCAGGCCTGCGCCTGCACGGCAGTGGGGGCGGCAAATACATCCCGAAACCACTGCGCTACTTGGGGCCGGAAGCGGTCGAGGATGTTTTCTGGCATGCCCACACTCTAGTCCGCGTTGTAATGTGGGCACCATGACCGTCGAGATTTCTGATTCCCGCCTGACCAATTCCCTCGCCCAGGGCTGCGGTGAGATCCTTAAGGGTGTGCGCAACGGGGGCCTGCTGCGGGGCCTTTCGCTTGGCGACGCCGGCGATGAGGCCGCCCAAGAATGGATCGCCCGCGTCCTCGAGCAGCACCGTCCCCAGGACGGCATGCTCTCTGAGGAAGCCGCCGATGACCTTGCCCGCTTGAAGAAGGACCGCGTATGGATCGTGGACCCGCTCGACGGCACCAAGGAATTCGCCACCGGCCGCCAGGACTGGGCAGTGCACATTGCCCTCGTAGAAAATGGCACTCCCATCCACGCGGCGGTGGGCCTGCCGGACAAGGGCGTAACCTTCAAATCCTCGGACGTACGCGCGGTCACCGGCCCGCTGTCCAAGAAGTTCGTGATCTCCCGCAACCGCCCGCCCAAGGTAGCTAGCTACATTGCGGAAAAGATGGGCTATGAAACCGTAGGCGTCGGCTCCGCGGGTGCTAAGGCCATGCACGTGCTGCTCGGTGATTTTGACGGTTATATCCACGCCGGCGGCCAGTACGAGTGGGATCAGGCCGCCCCGGTGGGCGTCGCCCGAGCCTCCGGCCTGCACTGCTGCCGCCTCGATGGCTCCGAAATCCGCTTCAATAATGAGGACACCTTCATCCCGGATATCCTCATCTGCCGCCCCGAGCTCAAGGATGAAATCTTAGAGCACGCCCAGGCCTTTGCCGAGGAGAACGGCGGCTTCTAAACTAGTGCCCATGATTGAGACCCCGTATGAGGATCTGCTGAAGAAGGTCCTAGAGACCGGCACCCCCAAAGGCGATCGCACCGGCACCGGCACGCGCTCCATCTTTGGCGCGCAGCTGCGTTATAACCTGGCCGAGTCCTTCCCGCTGCTGACCACCAAGAAGGTCTATTTCCATGCGGTGCTGGGCGAGCTTTTGTGGTTCCTCAAGGGCGAGTCCAATATCAAGTTCCTGCAGGACAACAAGGTCCGCATCTGGAATGAGTGGGCGGATGATAACGGCGAGCTAGGCCCGGTCTACGGCGTGCAATGGCGCTCCTGGCCCACCCCGGACGGCCAGCACATTGACCAGATCCAGCAGGCGCTCGACACCCTCAAGAACAACCCGGATTCCCGCCGCAACCTGGTCTCCGCATGGAACGTCGCGGAGCTCGACAAGATGGCGTTGATGCCCTGCCACCTGCTCTTCCAGCTCTACGTGGCCGATGGCACCTTGTCCATGCAGGTCTACCAGCGCTCGGCCGATATGTTCTTGGGGGTTCCCTTCAATATCGCCTCCTACGCGGCGCTGACCCACATGTTTGCCCAGCAGGCCGGCCTCAAGGTGGGCGAGCTCATCTGGACCGGCGGCGATTGCCATATCTATAACGACCACGTGGAGCAGGTCAAAGAGCAGCTTTCCCGCGAGCCGCGCCCCTACCCGCAGCTTCACCTCACCAAGGCGAAAGACATGTTCTCCTATGACTTCGCCGATTTTGAGATTGAAGGCTACGATCCCCACCCCACCATCAAGGCGCAGGTGTCCGTTTAATGTTGGGCGCAATCTGGGCGCAGTCTCTGGACGGCATCATTGGCGATGGCGAGCAGATGCCCTGGCACGTGCCGGAGGATCTCAAGCACTTTAAGGACGTGACCATGGGCGCGCCGGTCATTATGGGCCGCAAGACCTGGGAGTCCCTCAACCCCAAGTTCCGCCCGCTTCCCGGCCGTGAGAATTACGTACTCTCCTCCCGCGCCCCCGGCCAGTGGTCCGCCGGCGCCCAGGTGCTCACCGCAATGCCCTCGCTTTCCGACGCCTGGGTTACCGGCGGCGGCCAAATCTACACCGCCACCTTGGACCAGGTGGACCGCATTGAGGTCACCCTCATGGGCGTTAATATCGGTAGCACCTACGGCGATAAATCGATCTACGCCCCGGCCATCCCTGATGAGTTTGGGCTTGCCCACAGCACCGACTGGCTCACCTCCGCCAAGGGCCACCTGGCCCTGCCAGATAAAGAGGCCAGCGATCTCCCCATCAAGTACCGCTTTTTAACCTACGACCGAAAGGATGCAGCCTAATGACTGTACAAACCCCCGAAACCACCGCTGACGTCACCATTTTCTACGCCGACTGGTGCCCATTCTGCGCCAAGCTGATTAAAAACCTGGACCGCACCGAAACCCCCTACGCGCTTGTCGACGTCGAGGGTGACAACGCCGACGACATCAATGCCTGGATCGAATCCGTCAACGACGGCAACCGCATCATCCCCACCGTCCTCTACTCCGACGGCACCCACGAGACCAACCCACCAGCCTCCTCCGTGCGCAATAAGCAGAAGGAATTGGCCGAAAGCTAATCCACGCCCCAGTCATTTCGGGGCACTCCTGCCCCACTGCTATGATTAGCCAAGTTGCACACGCAACCCCGCCCCAGTAGCTCAGGGGATAGAGCACGGCTCTCCTAAAGCCGGTGTCGGAAGTTCGAATCTTCTCTGGGGCACCATGTGAAGTATCGAGACATCGTTCCTATGGTGTCTCGAGACTTCACAACTTTCTAGGCACAGTGTCCGAACCTTCGCTAGCTGAGGTAGGAACTAAACGCAGGAAGCTTCACGGATGGCATTAGTCGAATTAGGCCCAAACCATTTTACGCTCGTGACGTTCATACTATCGACTCGTTCACCGAGCGTGCCAGAGTCCACGGTTCAAGAGCTTACGGCCAGAACGACCTAGCCCTTTGCCTTAGGGATTGCAGCACTCGAAGCTGGCCTGATTGCAGCCCTGTGACCGCTCCTCGACCGAAAGGACGCTCCTAGGTCGCAACAAGGTATACAGAAAACTCACACCGAAACTCTTCTAAAGAATCGCTGAATACAATGATCCTCTTGAAATGTCTCGCCTATAGAGAATACGAGCTAGCTTACCTAGAGAACTATTAAGATGGTGTTGTCTTTCGAGTCGGTGAGAAGTTTTCGCTAGATGCGCCATTTTGAGCATTGAGCTGTTAGACCTTCTATTTCCAAGGGGGAAAGATGAGTCACCACAGCTTTGGCGAAAGCTTAGACCGAGGCCTGAGGTTAAGACAATTCTCGAACTAAAGCGGGATCCGAGCTATTTCGCAAACGATACTGGAAACACTGCGTCTCTATTTTTCTGAGATAGCCACATTTACTTTTGTGGGGTCATATTTCTCTAGGTACCCCAGCACCTTCTGTTCCACTTCTTCTTGCGTTTCAGGTCTTGGAGTCTTCAACTTGGTAGCCCAAGCCCGCCCTGGGTGAAGATGATCCCATAGCGGTTTCATCCCTTCATACCGGCCCTTACCCGGATCATGATTTCCGAGTCCGTCAAGGTATGAATTCCACACGGGATGGTGCAGTCTAATTCCGATCGATTCAGCAAGAGATACCCACGTAGGAGACACAACCAGACGACGAACAAAGAAATCTCGTGTATCCAAGTTCACCGCAGCATCAATAGACTTTCGGTGACTCTGAAGTCGGGACCATAACTTTGGGCCTACCTCAGATGGCACAGCAGTCGGATCCCCTTTTCGGGTCGCGTCTGCGTCAGCCTTTCCGATATAGACAGCCCAAGTACCGGGCATCTCTCGGTTGATTTTAGCTAACGGCACATAGGCTGGGTGCGGCCCACTATAGTAGAGCGCATAAATTCCAGCCCCTTCGAAGCGCGGGAGATTATCGAGTAACTCAAGGGGCTGGTCATCTAAAGCGCGCGCGATTGACGCACCTAAGTTTTTATAGCTCAATGGGTCAAAGGTTTCGGACACGAACGCAGCTCCAAATTCAGGACGATGTATACCTAAGGAAGCGTATCAGCTGCGTTCTTTTCAAGATGATCAACCACAGACTTAGCTACAACACGAGCAAGTTCCACAGGAACGGCGTTACCGATCTGCCGCATGGCTTCACCCCATGCTCCATGTAGTGCGTAATCATCGGGGAAAGTTTGAATGCGTGCAGCTTCGCGTATCGAGTAATAGCGTACAGAACCATCAGGAAACCTAATCATATTCTCTCCGCCGGGAACACCGTGTCCCCCAGCCTTAAGAGCCTTAGATGGCGCATCAATAGGAGAACCCGTGTGTCCGGGATAGGTTTTTGCCCCTAGCTGTAAGCGGTGGTCCAACCAACCAGACACTCCCTCTAATTGTGGGACGGGCATGTCATGGATTGCATCTCTTACAGTTCGCCACGGTTTAAGGGCAGCATCTCCGCCGGCGCGCTTGATGATGATCCTGTTTTTAAGAGATACGCTGTGCCGTTCGAAATATTCACCGCTAAGTTGTTGCGCTTTTAGAGCAGCTCCTGAATGCGTAGGTGCGGGAAAATTCCAACCATCGATCACATCACTCCTGAATCCAATCAAGAACACACGATGCCTGTGTTGTGGAACTCCATAGTCAGCTGCGTCCACTACAGTATCCACGACACGATAGGATAGATCTCTATGCGTGCCTTTTGCATCATAGTTACGTAGACGTTTTAGATGATCGCTCCATGATTCTCCGGTCTTTGCACGTAAAGCAGGGTAGGTAAGACGAAGCTTGATATAGGAGTAATACTCTGAAAAAGATTGCCGCGTCAGACCCTTAACGTTCTCCACGATAAATGCCTGAGGTTGTACCTGTTGGATCGCGTCAGTCATAGCCGGAAACATATCCCTAGAATCATCAGCCGCACGGCTTAGACCACCGGAGCTAAAGGGCTGACACGGGGGCCCTCCTGCTAAGAGATCTACTCCACCCGCAACAACCCCCCAGTCGATATCGCGCACGTCGCCCTCTAGGATTTGTGCACCTTGAAGAAGCGGATACCCTGCGGCTTGATTTTCACGCAAGGTATCACACGCCCAATGGTTCCATTCAGCAAGCGCGACGTGATGCACCTCATTTAAGCCCGTTCCTAAGACAAGCCCGCCGCCACCTGCAAAAAGTTCCGCTGATTTTATCACGCTGTTAGCTTACCCGCTGGGGCGGACATCATTCGAACCTGCAAGATAGCTGCACACGGTAAAGTCTGGGACCTTTGTACTAATTTTTCCTAGGCGAACCTATACTCTCCTGACCGGCCGCTTGCAATTGTCTTTTTGGTCTAGAAGGACTTCGTTTTCCATCTGATTTTGAAGTGCTCTAGGATTTGTTCCGCTTAAATAGATAGGACTATTTGGAATATGCCAATATTTGACCACGCGTCGTAGGAACATGTGGACCTTCTTGTCGAAGAACACTTTTGGCAGAATACTCGTCGACACAAGCCGCTTGCTAGGGCGTTGTGTCAACATTAGGTGCGAGATGACGCACGGCTCGTCAAGGAACTTAAGCAGGCCCGCCGTTTAGGAAACATCCCAGCCCCAATGCCTGAACATTTGCCTACGGAAACGCGAGGCTTCACAATAAACCGAAGAACTGCGCGACACTAATGGGTTTCTGAAATTGTCTCAGCTTTTCGCGTCGGAACTTGATCCCAAAACACCGAAAATGATTCAGCTCCACGCTGCACGCTGCGATAGTTTCTCTGTCAAGTTCATCTACACGACATTGAAGATTGACCGCGATGTCGGGTTCATTACCCGATTCTATACAGGGCAGGTCCTTGTCCATCGACCACCATGGCCAGCGTTTGTGAAGCTCCATCACTAGCAGTGGGGTAAAGGCTCAAATTCTAGAAGGTAGATTTCGTTACTTTATTAACTAGGTCGATGTGGGGCAGGTGCAGCCAATATTTTCTTGAAGTCAACATGCCGATCGCTGCATTTATGATGAGTAGGAACGGGGATTCAAGATTGGGCTTGCTAAGCCCAGAACCCGTGTGGGCGCAACGCCGCAGACATTCCCCTCCTGTGTTAAAGAGACAGAAATGAGTATGCCAAAGGATCCACCTTTGAAACAGTTTTGAAACTCAGACCGATTCTAAATCTTTTCCAAATCCCTACACATAAATCGCAATGGGTAGTACCGTCACCGATGAACCTTCAATAGTTGACCGAAATTCAAGGTCCAAATATTCCGCAGCGTCGTTGCTACCTCTCAATGTACCAAGAAAACTATCCACTGCCTCGACATTCAGTCGTTTGAGTAGTTTGTTCCGCTCTAGGATCGGGACTTCTTTTCGAACGTCTGAGATCACTTTCGCAAGGACAGTGAAGCGTCCGTCGAGAAGCCGATCACTGTCCTTGGACACGAAATATTCAGCTTCACAAACTGCAACAGCAGTAACCACATCCCCATCCCCGCCAATCGTTGCGTAGAACTCTTTTGTGGTGTCCCCTCGGAAGTCTTGACGTACGGCCCTGGCAATTGCTTTTGCAAGCTCTGCCTGGTCATTTGCTTTTGCTTCGTAGAGGGCCTTCATTCTGTTGATTCTTTCCACAGGAATGTCTGCATTAGCCATCTCGGCTTGCTCGACTACTTGGTCAACTTCCTTTAACCCTTGCCTACGGCGGACAAAGCGAGTTATCTCAGCCGTGAGATCTGGGGTCAAAATATCAAGCACGACATTGACTTCATTAGGTGCAAAATAAGCATCGAATTCGACGAATTCTCCAACGCCACGTTGCGTAAAATCTTTCAGTCCTTTGACTTGTGCAATAAGACCGCGTTCATGGAGTGCTGTACGCATCTGGTCAAGGAAAAAGGCTTGGGAGTATACAAATTTCTTGTGATCCGTCGACGTGACTTCGTTGTTGTTTGAGTGTGTTTGTGAAACATCTGTTCCCACGTTCCCTTTAACTTCACCGATACCGGGAACCTTCACCCCACCACCTAGTTTTCCATCTGCTCCGCCAACAGTATTAACTTCCTTACCATCTGAGATAACCGAGTTGGTCTCTGTGTAGTCCAGCAAACCTTGTTTAAAAGTTTCTTGGAGCAGACCTAGGACGAAATCTGGGTTTTGGTAGATAACTACGGTGGGAGTCTTTGCCTTGGGTATTTTCTGAGACTTTTTAGTGGCCATAGAACAGATTTACCATAACGGAAGGGCGTAGATAGTATGGAAGCAACTGACCCCACGCTGCACGATCGGTGCCGGATGTGAGGTTACCCTCAAGTAGTGGACACCCTATTTGTACGGATCTTGTGTCCGTAGGAGAGGATGTTCATTGTGAATCAACAGCGCAAGAAGTACACGCCGGAGTACCGGCGTGAAGCCGCAAACCTGGTAATCGAGTCGCAGCGCCCAATCGCTCATGTGGCTAAGGAAATTGGCGTATCAGCCACAATTTTAGGCAGGTGGGTCAAACTCGAGCGTGAGCGCCGAGGAGCATCCGACGGGCTAAGCGAGGCGGATCTTCGTGCTGAGAATGCTCGTCTGCGCCGTGAGCTGGCGGAAGCCAAGATGGATAACGGTTGCGTCCCCTAACGTGGTGTATCTGTAGCCCGCGGTAAGTCTTGTGCCGGTGTGCATGAAGGCGACCATCGCGGGTACCTTTCGAATCAACTCTTACCTATCCTCGAAAGGAAGTACC
>NZ_JAKRNA010000011.1:0-78803 GCF_022347435.1 Corynebacterium sp. ACRPE
CAACACCGAACGCATCCAACAACGACTCAAGGGTCTAACCCCGATGCAATATCGAAATCAGACCCTTGAAGCCCTAACCGCCTAGAATTAAACCAGTCCAACTTTCGGGGGCCAGTTCAGGGCGCCCCTTCAGGGGCGCCTTTTTGATTGCTGCATCAGTGGTCGAGTTAATCCATTTCACTTTCTTGCCTAAATGAGCCCTATTTAACTCCACCGCTCGGTAGGCTTAGGTCATGACTACTCAGCCATCCGATGTTGAAATTGCCCAAGCCCACCAATTGCAGCCGATTGCAGAAGTCGCAGCCAAGGTGGGCATTCCTGCCGACGCCGTGATTCCCTACGGCACCACCAAAGCCAAAGTCGATATCACCAAGGTGGACTATTCCAAGGAAAACCAGGGCAAGCTGGTGCTTGTCACCGGCGTATCGCCCACACCTGCCGGCGAGGGCAAGTCCACCGTTCTCATTGGCCTTACCGACGCCCTGGACAAGTTGGGCAAGAAGGCCATCGTTGCACTGCGCGAGCCCTCCCAAGGACCAGTGATGGGTATTAAGGGCGGCGCGGCTGGCGGCGGCTATGCACAGATCGTCCCCATGGAAGACATCAATCTTCACTTCACCGGCGATTTTCACGCCATTACCTCTGCAACCAATACCCTGGCCGCCATCATTGATAACCACATCCATCAAGGCAACGCCTTGGGCATCGACCCGCGACGAGTGACGTGGCAGCGGTGCATGGACGTCAACGACCGTGCCCTGCGCAACGTGGTGACCGGTCTGGGCGGGCCAGCTCACGGTGTGCCTGCAGAAACCGGTTTCACCATTACCGCGGCCTCCGAAATCATGGCAATCCTGTGCTTGGCCACGAACCTCGATGACCTAAAGAAGCGCCTCGGCGATATCACCATCGGCTTCACCTATGATCAGCGCCCTGTTACTGCGCGCGACTTGAATGCGGAGGGGGCGCTCACGGCGCTCATGCGTGATGCCCTCAACCCCAACCTGGTACAGACCCTTGGCGGCGTGCCGGCCTTGGTGCACGGTGGGCCATTCGCCAATATTGCGCACGGCTGCAACTCCCTGCTGGCAACCCACACCGCACTGCAATTCGGCGATATCGTCTTAAGCGAGGCTGGGTTTGGTTCCGACCTAGGCGGAGAAAAGTTCGTCGACATCAAGGCGCGCTTTGGCGACCTAGATGTTGCCGGTGCCGTGGTCGTTGCCACCATCCGCTCGCAGAAATACAACGGCGGTGTGGCCAAGGATAAGCTCACCGAGGAAAACCTGGATGCCCTCAAGGCAGGTATAGTCAACCTAGAGCGACACGTAGAAAACCTGCGCAAGTTCGGGATCAAACCGGTAGTAGCGCTCAACCTCTTCTGGTCCGATACCGAAGCAGAACGCGAGTTTATGCGACAGTGGGCCGAAGATTTCGGCGTGGCCTTGGAGGAAGCCAACGTGTGGTCCGAGGGCGGCGCGGGCGCTACCAAGCTGGCAGAGACTTTGCTGGAGAACCTGCAGGGAGGCGCCAAGCAGCTTTACGATCCGCAGGCGGGAATCGAGGCTTCCATCGAGACCATCGCGCGCGAGATCTATCGCGCAGACCGTGTGGAATACGGGGCAAAGGCGCTCAAGGATCTTAAGTACATCCAGGACAATGGCTGGGACAAGCTGCCCGTGGTCATCTCCAAGACGCAGTATTCCTTCAGCGATGATGCCTCCGCCCTGGGGGCGCCGGAAGGCCATACGCTGCACGTGCGCGAATTGCTGCCGCGTACCGGTTCGGGATTTATCGTCGTGCTCACAGGCAACGTCATGACGATGCCGGGGCTGCCGAAGAAGCCGGCGGCCAATAATATCGACGTCGATAAGCAGGGCACTATTTCGGGCCTTTTCTAGGCAGGTGGGGCGCTAGTCCTTTGTATCCGCCGCGGAACCCGGCCAGCCCGGGTACTGCGGCGGAGTGCCGCCAAACTCCGGGCAGAGATCCTGGTGGGCGCACCAGCCGCAGAGCTTGGAAGGCTTCGGACGGAAGTTCCCGGCGCGCCCGTCGGCCTCAATCTTGGCCCACAGCTCGCCGAGATCGCGCTCGAAGTATTCGAGTTCCTCACGGTTCGGCGTAAGAAACATCGAGTCCAACACCTTGAGGTACATCAGGCGCAACTGGTGGGGAATGGTGCCTAGAATGCGCCAGTAGACCAGCGCATAAAAGCGCATCTGGAACTGTGCATCCTGGGAATAGCGGGGAAGTGGCTTCTTGCCGGTTTTATAATCCACGACTCGGACCTCGCCAGTTGGGGCGCGGTCCACGCGGTCGATGAAGCCGCGGACGGGGACGCCATTGGGCAGGACCGTGTTGACGTACATCTCGGTTTCTTGGCAATCAAAGCCTTGTGGATTTTCCATCTGGAAATAGCCTTTGAGCAGTTCCCTGGCAGCGACGAAGAAGTCGTAGGTGTCTTCTTCTGGCACGAGCTCTACAAGTTCCTCGTCTTTGGCGGTCATCTCTGCCCAAGAAGGCTTAATCATCTTCACCGCGGCAGGATAGGTGCGCTCGTCGCGCGGTAGCTTGTGCATCTCTTCCAGGACGGCGTGCACGAGGGTTCCTTTGACCTGCGCGATGGTCTTGGGCTCGGGCAACTTGTCAATGGCGCGGAAGCGATAGAGCAACGGGCACTGCTTATAGTCGGAGGCGCGCGAGGGCGACAGGGCGAGTGGGCGGGGTGTAGATGAAGTAGCCATGGTGTATCTAGCCTATCGCCGCGCGATTCGTGGCAAGCTAGGAGGTATGACTTATACCGCAGATTTCCTAGATTTCATTGCTG
The DNA here is from genome assembly GCF_022347435.1 of Corynebacterium sp. ACRPE. Taxonomy (NCBI): domain Bacteria; kingdom Bacillati; phylum Actinomycetota; class Actinomycetes; order Mycobacteriales; family Corynebacteriaceae; genus Corynebacterium; species Corynebacterium sp. ACRPE. The sequence goes on from NZ_JAKRNA010000011.1 coordinate 2,828, forward strand.
CTTCTCCTTCTTCGTACCACGCTGCCGATGAGGTATCCCGCCAGCTGCGCGAGGCGGGATTTGAGGTACAGGATGAGGGAACGCAGTGGTCCGCTGCGCCTGGCGGCCACGTCATGGTGCGCGGCGGCGCGGTAGCGGCGTGGTACGTGCCAGAGGGCGCGGACAAGAATTCTGGCTTCCGCATCGTGGGGTCGCATACAGACTCGCCAGGCTTGGTCCTTAAGCCCACGCCGGACTTTTCCGCGGCCGGCTGGCAGCAGGTGGCGGTAGAGATCTATGGCGGGGCGCTACTGCATACCTGGTTTGACCGGGAACTGACCGTGGCCGGGCAGATTGTCACCAAGGATGGCACGCGGCACCTGGTCAATACTGGCCCAGTGCTGCGCCTTCCGTCCCTGGCAATCCACCTCTACCGCAAGGATGAATTCAAACCGGACCGTCAGCACAACATGCAGCCGGTTTTGAGCGTCGGCGACCCAGAGGCGTCCATCTTGCAGGTAGTGGGGGAGAAGGCGGGCGTCGCCAAGCAGGATATTGCTTCCTTCAACCTGATTACGGCCGATGCCGCTCGCGGCGAAGTCTTTGGCGCCGGCGAGCAGTTCATCGCGGCCGGACGCATGGATAACCTTTCTTCCGTTCATGCCTCGTTGGAGGCAATGAAGAAGGCCGCAGAGGAATATCAGGGCAAGGATATCCTGGTCATGATGGCCTTTGACCACGAAGAGGTAGGCTCCAGCTCGCGCTATGGTGCGGGCGGTCCCATCCTGGCGGATGTACTTACCCGCACGGCGCGGGCGCTGGGGGCCAATGAGGAGGAACGCTTCCAGATGTTCTCCCGATCGAGCTGTGTCTCGGCCGATGCGGCGCATTCGGTGCACCCTAATTATGTGGGCAAGCACGATCCCACGCACCATCCGATCATCGGCAAGGGCCCGGTGACCAAGATCAATGGCAATCAGCGCTATGCCTCCGATGCCACCACGGTGGCTCTGTGGGAAGCAGCGTGCAAGAAGGCAGGCGTGCCAGTACAGCGCTTTGTGGGCAATAATGACGTGCCCTGTGGCTCGACCATTGGTCCCATTACGGCGACGCGTCTGGGCATCGACACCGTGGATGTGGGCGTGCCCATGCTGTCCATGCACTCGGCGCGAGAAATGGTAGGCGAGCGGGACCAAGTATGGCTCGCGCAGGCTCTTGAGGCATACTTGGTGGGATAGTAACCGCAACCTCGAGGAGTCTTGAGACATGGCTTATTCCGGCCCCTTTGCCTATGGCGACCGCGTGCAGCTTACCGATGCCAAGCGGCGCCATTACACGGTCATTCTGGAAGAAGGAGGCCAGTTCCACTCCCACAAGGGCATCATTAACCATGATGACATCGTGGGTATGGACGAGGGCTCGGTTATCGAGTCCACCCTTGGCTCCTCCTTCCTGCTTTTCCGCCACCTGATGGTGGACCACGTGCTGTCGATGCCGCGCGGTGCCGCGGTGATCTATCCCAAGGATGCGGCGCAGATTTTGGTAGAGGGCGATATCTTCATGGGCGCGCGCGTGCTAGAGGCCGGCGCCGGCTCCGGTGCGCTGTCCATGTCCCTGCTGCGCGCCGTGGGACCAGAAGGTCATGTGTATTCCTATGAGGTGCGCGATGACCACCTCGAGTATGCGGTCGATAACGTCAAGGAGTACTTTGGCGAGCAGCCCGAGTGGTGGTCGCCGCGCCTCGGCGATCTGGGCGATGTCACCGCTGAGGACTTGGGCGGTCCGGTCGACCGCGTCATCCTCGATATGCTCGAGCCCTGGGAGCACTTGGAGACCGTGCGCGATCTCCTGATCCCAGGTGGTGTCTTCATGACTTACGTGGCAACGGTGCCGCAGTTGATGAAGGTCATGGAAGGCATCCGTGAGCTCAAGTGCTTTACCGAGCCCAAGGCCTGGGAATCACTGGTGCGCGAATGGAAGGTCGAAGGCCTGGCTACGCGCCCTGAGCACCGCATGAATGCGCATACCGCCTTCCTTATCTGGACCCGCCGCTTGGCTGATGGCGTCACTCCGCCGCGCCCGCAGCGCCGCGCCCGCAAGTAGAGCTGGAAATAGGTTCACCTCAGCGCCCAGAATTTAAAGCGCAACTGCCCTCTTTCGCCGGCTGAGCCGCGTTAGAGTAGTGGGCATGGATGAAGCCACGGACTATAAGCGGCAGATCAGCCAGCTTGCTGCCCGCAATCAGAAGTTGGCGGGCTTATTAAAGGAATCGCGTGGGAAGCTCGAACAGCTTTTTGCGGAGCTTAACGCGCTGGCTGAGCCGGCATCGACCTACGGCGTTTTCTTAGGCTATTCGCCCACTCGCAGCGAGGTGGGAACCACCGCGGAGGTTTACACCAACGGCCGCGTCATGCAGCTTAAGGTTTCGCCCAATGTGGAACCAGGCAGCCTAGTGGCCGGCCAGCAGGTTCGCTTGGGCGATGGCTTCGTGGTGGTCGAAGGCTGCGCACCCGAGCGTACGGGCGAGCTCGCCACCGTGGTAGAGCGCTTAGGAGATCAACGCCTCATCGTGGCAAATTCCTCTGGCGAGGAAAAAGTGGTGCTCCTATCGCAGGCACTGCGCGAGGAAACCCGCGTGCCAGCAGGAGAAATTGTGCTCGTTGATCCCAAGGCTGCCATCGCGCTGGAAAAGGTGGAAAAGACCGAGGTCTCCCAGCTCTCCCTTGAGGAGGTCCCCGATGTGCGCTACGAGGACATCGGCGGACTAGACGAGCAGATTTCCCAGATCCGCGATTCCGTGGAATTGCCGTTTATCCATCCGGACCTCTATCACCACTACGAGCTACAGCCGCCTAAGGGCGTCCTCCTCTATGGCCCGCCTGGGTGCGGTAAGACGCTCATCGCCAAGGCCGTGGCCCATTCCTTGGCGCAGCAACTGGGTAGTGATGGGCCGAGTTACTTCCTCAATGTCAAGGGCCCAGAGTTGCTCAATAAGTATGTAGGTGAGACGGAACGCCGCATCCGCCTCATCTTTGAGCGCGCCCGCGAATTAGCCCAGCTGAGTTCTGACCGGCCGGTGGTCATCTTCTTTGATGAGATGGAATCCATCTTCCGCACCCGTGGCTCAGGCGTGTCTTCGGATATGGAAACCACGGTAGTGCCGCAGCTGCTCACTGAACTCGACGGAGTAGAAAGCCTATCCAATGTGATAGTCATCGGTGCCACCAACCGCGAGGAGCTCATCGATCCCGCCATCATGCGCCCCGGCCGGCTGGATATCAAGATCCGAGTCAACCGGCCGAATAAAGAGGGCGCCCGCGAGATCTTTGCACGCCACTTTGCAGAATCCGTGCCGCACCAGGGCACGCTAGAGGAGCTCATCGCCGCCGCGGTGGACGAGCTCTATGCCGATCGCCCCTTTGTGCAGCTGCACTTTTCCAGCGGCGAGCGCGAGGTATTGCACTACCGGGACTTTGTCTCCGGCGCGATGATTGCCAATATCCTCTCCCGCGCCAAGAAGCTGGCTATTAAGGACGAACTGCAGCAGCGTGCGGGCAGTGAGCAGGGGATAGGCGAGCGTGAAGGGGGCATCGCCAAGCAGCATTTGCTCCAGGCCATCGCGGCCGAGCGCGCCGAATCCGAGTACGTGCCCACCTCTACCAACCCAGAGGAGTGGACCAAGATCATCTCCCAAGACCATGCTGGTGCCCGCGTTGAGCGGGTGGAGCTACTGACCGCCAGGAGGAGCGCATGAGCCGCGTAGTAGGTACCGAGACCGAGTACGGCATTGCCACCCCGGAGCTGCCGGAGTATTCGCCCATCATTTCTTCCACGCACGCGGTGGTAGTTTATGCCGCTATGCACACTGGGGCGCGCTCGCGGTGGGACTTTGCCGAGGAGCACCCGCTGCGCGATTCCCGCGGTTTCGATCTCAAGCGCTACCAGACAGTTCCCGTGGTGGACCCCAACGCCATCGGGGTGGCCAATGTAGTCACGGCCAATGGCGCGCGTTTCTATGTCGACCACGCCCACCCAGAATATTCCGCGCCGGAATGCACCAATGCCTGGGATGCCACGCTTTACGACGCAGCAGGGGACGCCACGCTCCTGCAGTCTGCCGCGGCCGTAGCCGGCCTTACTGAGCAAGGGAAGTCTGTCCTTGCCAACCATGACCCGTGCCCTGCCTTGCGTTTCTATAAGAACAACGTGGACGGCAAGGGCGCGTCTTATGGCTCGCACGAGAACTATCAGTACTCCCGTGCCACGGATTTTGACACTATGGCGCAGGCCCTTATCCCGTTTTTCGTGGCCCGCCAGGTAGTCATCGGTGCCGGGCGCATGGGGATCGGCGAGTTTGGCGAGGAGCCGGGCTTCCAGATCTCTCAGCGCGCTGACTATATTGAGCAGGAAATCTCGCTGGAAACTACCCTCAATCGCGGCATCATCAATACCCGCGACGAGCCGCATGCGGTGCACGCGGACTATGGGCGCCTCCACGTCATCATCGGAGACGCGAATATGTCGCAGACCTCGACGCTGCTCAAACTGGGCATGACCTCGCTGGTGCTCGATGCGATTGAGCAGGGCGTGGACTTTAGCGATCTCCGCTTGCAGGATGCCGTGGCGGAGGTCCCGCGCGTCAGCCGCGATCTCAGCCTTCAGCATCGCCTCGAGCTTGCCGACGCCCGCCAGCTCACCGCCCTAGAAATCCTCGCCGAATACCGAAACCGCGTCATCCCACGCACCGACGCAGACCATAAGGTTCTCGCGGCCTGGGACGAGGCAGTCGCGCTTCTTGCGGAAGATCCGATGCAGGCCGCGCACCTGTTGGATTGGGTGGCGAAGTATCGCCTGATCAAGGGCTACCTTGACCGCGGTATCGATCCGGCAGACCCAAAGCTGCGGCTCATTGACCTGCAGTATGCGGAGATTGATCCTGCCAAATCGCTCCATCACGCGCTGGTGCGTAAAGGTCAGATGCGGCAGCTCTTTAGCGCTGCAGAGATTGAAGACGCCGCCACCATTCCGCCAGAGGACACTCGGGCGTATTTCCGCGGCCGAGTGACGCAGAAATTCGGCGAGGACATCATTGCCGCGAGCTGGCAAAGCCTCACGGTGCGGGTAGGCGAGGCAACCGCGGCGCCCTGGGCCACGGTTCCGATGGATGAGACCACCGGCCTGACCCTCGCCCAGTGCAAGGAGATCATCGACGCCGCACGTACGGTGGAGGAACTCCTCCAGGGACTCACTGACAGCGGGATTCAGCCCGAGTACCGTAATTAATAACCAAGCATTTAGGCAGAAGCCAAAGAAAGGACTTCCTTCCTATGTCTACTCACCAGTCCCAGGTCACTGGCGGCAATGGCGGCGATGACTCCACCGGAGATGAGGAATTTAGCTCTACGCAGCTAAGCATCAATACCACCGGCACCGATGAATTGCTCGATGAGATCGATGGGCTGCTAGAAAACAACGCCGAGGAATTCGTGCGCTCTTATGTTCAAAAGGGCGGGCAGTAAGGGTGAGTGACCAGCACCCTGTCTTCACCCGTCGCATCATGGGCATCGAGACGGAATATGGCTTAACCACCAGCGCGGGCCCAAGAGAACGCGCCCTGAGCCCCGATGAAGTGACGCGCGTGCTTTTCCGGCCCATCGTCCAGGAACATTCTTCCTCTAATATCTTTTCCACCAACGCGAGCCGCCTGTACCTCGATGTCGGCTCTCACCCCGAGGTAGCCACCGCTGAGTGCGATAGCTTGAGCCAGCTTTTGGCCTATGAATGCGCTGGCGATGCCATAGTCAACCGGCTGGGCGAACAAGCTGAACAGGCCTTTGCCGCCGAGGGTCACCCGCGCGCTGTGTACCTGTTTAAGAACAACGTGGACTCGGCCGGCAATTCTTTTGGCTGCCACGAAAACTACCTCATTAGCCGCCTCATGGTGCTCAAGGACTTGGGGCTGGCGCTCTTGCCGTTCCTTATTACCCGCCAGCTCATCTGCGGCGCCGGCATGGTGCAGCCCGCAAAGGGCGATAAGCCCGCCCAATTCCTGCTCTCGCAGCGCGCGGACCAGGTGTGGGAGGGCGTATCTTCTGCCACCACCCGCTCGCGCCCCATCATCAATACCCGGGATGAACCACACGGCGATTCCAAACGCTTCCGCCGCATGCACGTCATCGTGGGCGATTCCACTATGGCCGAACCAACCTTGGCGCTAAAGGTTGGCTCCACGCTGCTCATCTTGGAAATGCTGGAGGCAGGATTTGAGTTGCCGGAGTTCGACATCGAAAAACCCATTCACCATATCCGCGCCATCGCGCGCGATATGACGGGTTTGACCGAACTACCACTCGCAGGAGGGGGATCCGTCACCGCGCTCGAGGTCCAACAGCAACTGTGCCAGCGCGCAACCCAATGGTTGGAAGAACGCGAAGACGCCGGAACTCCCACGGCAGAAATGCGGCGCGTGGTGGATCTCTGGCAGCGCACGCTGCACGCCATAGAGACTCAAGACTTCTCCGGAGTGGACCGAGAAATCGACTGGGTCATTAAATTGGGACTGCTCGAGCGCTACCGCGCACGGCTAGGCGGTCACTGGGGACACCCCAAGCTCGCCCAGATTGATATGACCTACCACGATATCCGGCCGAGCCGCGGGCTCTACCATGTCTTGCTGCGCAAGGGCCTTATCGAACGCTGGATCACAGACTCCGAAATCGAACGAGCCATGGACACAGCGCCTGCCACCACCCGTGCTGCGCTGCGCGGCCAGTTCCTTGCCGCTGCGCGTAGCCTCGGGGCCAACGTCACCGTTGACTGGACGCGCCTCAAGGTCAACCGCCCAGAGCCGCGCACCGAGGAGCTCCTAGACCCCTTCGTGGCCGACGATGATCGGGTCGAGGCGTTGCTAGACTATATGCGTCTACACCACAGCTAGAAGCACACGAGCCGCACCAGGGAGACAACACAACACGTGGCAACGCACAACCCCGCGCCGAAACGGCATGATGAGGCGGTAGAAAGACTCACCAACCTCTCTTTCGCGCTACAGGGCGCCGCCAACTCCGGCGGTAGCCCGGACCGCACCGCCTCCTGGATTCGCCGTCATGTAGCAGGATACGGCGATAAATCAGACGAAGCCTTCGCGAAATCACTGGCCCGAGATATCGCAACCCTCCAGCGCGCCGGGGTGCCCATTGTTCATTCCGGTAGCGAAGATGGTGCGCGTTATCGCCTTGACTCGAGCAGCTACCAGCTTCCGCCGGTGGAGTTTTCCCCTGAGGAGGCCATGGTTCTAGGCATTGCAGGAGGTGTGGGTACCACCGGCGGCTTAAGCGATTTTTCTCTGTCGGGATGGACGAAGATTGCCGCTAGCGGCGCCTCCCGCAACCTCGCAGGCGCACCGGTATACACGGCGGTCAATGACATCACTCGACTTGCCCCAGAAATCATCACCGCGGTGCTCGCTGCGGTGCGCAATCAGCTCCGCATTACGTTTTCCTACCGTGCTAATCCGGCTACTGAGCCGGTCCGCCGCGTGATGGACCCGTGGGGAGTGGTCAACCGCGATAGTCATATCTACATAGTGGGATTCGATGTGGACCGCAACGAACCGCGCGTCTTTCGCGCCCTCCGCGTCTCTGACATCAAACGCTCGCACGATCCCGCGGAGCACCCCAATCCAACTGAGGACCTACAGGTGTTAGTAGAGCGTGCACTGCAGCGAGGGGAGAAAGTCGATGCGCGCCTCGTTATCCCTGACGGGCAGGCACGAGAGCTTTTAGATGCCGGCGAGCAACAACCCGATGGCACTGTGTTGCTGCACAAGGTGGATAAGCATTGGCTCGTGCGGACCGCGGCCGGCTACGCCCCAGAGGTACAGGTGCTCGAACCAGCCGGGGTCCGCCAAGAGGTCATCTCCCTTTTACGCAAGGCATCACAATCGCAGGAGGAAGGCTAGTCATGGCTGATGGATCACTAAAGCTCCAGGCGCTAGTGCGCTCTTTAAACCTGATTCCATACTTCAAAAATCACCCCGACAAGACACCCTTGGAAGCGGCCAAAGATTTGGGTATGGATCCTGGCGAATTGAAAGAAGCCCTCGATCGGCTCTTTTGTTCCGGCACTGGGCGCAATACCGAGGATCTCATTGATCTCACCTTCAGTTATCGCGATGGGGTAACCATTCACAACGATCAGGGCTTGAGCCAGGCGCTGCGCCTTACCCCGACGGAAGCCGGTGCTTTGCTCCTTACCCTGGAGTCCTTGCAGGCGATGCCCGGGCTAATCGACGCCCATGCGGTCGATTCCGCCGCCGCGAAGCTGCGCGGCATCATGGATGAAAAGACAGCCGCCATCTATGAGTCGCTGTCTACTCCCGCCCCTGAAGAGACGGATATCCAGGCGCTTTTGACCCAGGCGGTCAACGAAAAAAAGCGGGTACGGCTGCGTTACTGGAGCGCTTCCTCAAATGCTGAATCCGAGAGGGTGGTGGACCCAGCCCGCATTTTCATCGTCGATTCCGAGCCCTACTTGGCTGCCTGGGAGGAAGCAAAGCAAGCGCATCGCACCTTCCGCATCGACCGCATTAGTAAGGCTCGTATCGTGGAGGAAAAATCCCAGCCGCATCTGAAAGATCTCGACTTTGATGCCGCATCACCCTTTAATTTGGGCGATGGGGACACCGTGCAACTAGCAATTAACCAAGAATTCACGTGGCTGGCTGAGTACTACGATATGCGCCTGGGTGAAGACTTAGGAAATGGGGAAGTAGCTGCAACGATGCCTATGGGATCAGTGGATTGGCTTATTCGCTTTGCCCTCGGTCAAGCTGATAGGTTGCGGGTAGTGGCTCCTCAATCCGTAGTAGATCTCATTGCGAAGCGAGGAAACACCGCCTTGAGCGGCTATACTCAGTAGCCAGTTACTTGCCCGTTCACTGCGCCCGCCCGCCGGCACATAAGTTGGCGGTGATGCTTTCCGGCATGCTGGTGCACTAGTTGAAAGAGGTTTCTCCATGAGCCTAGGACCTATGGAAATCGGCCTGATCGTTCTTGCCATCGTCTTGCTTTTCGGTGCAAAGAAGTTGCCGGAATTGGCACGCTCTATTGGCCGTTCCGCGCGCATCTTCAAGTCTGAGGTCAATGAGATGCATTCCGAGGATGCCCAGCGTTCTCAGTCTCAGGCGCAGCTGAACCAGAAGCAGCAGTCCGATGAGGAATTCTGGAACCGACCAGACATGCAGCCGGGCCAGCAGAACAACACCAATACTCAGCAGTAAACGCCCCTAACCTGTCGTCGCGCGAACACCCCTGCAGCGCGCGGATATGCATCCGCAATCCGTGCAGTAGGGAAGTGTTCGCTTCTTTGCGTTGAAAGAGCCACACTGATGTCGTCACAGTCACAGCCTGTACCTGCCCAGAAGGCAAGCAAGAGCGTGAAGGGAAAGCTGCGCTTTTCGCGCAAGCAGAAGAACCCTACCGGGGAGATGACTTTGGTGGAGCACCTGCAGGAGCTGCGCCGCCGCATCATTATTTCCGTGTTAGCGGTTGTTGTCGGGGCCATCATTGGGTTCATTTGGTACCAACGAGCACCATTCGGGCTGTCTCCGTTGGGTGAAATTCTACGAGAGCCGTATTGTGCGCTGCCCCCCGATAAGCGCGCCTCCTTTAGCGCGGACGGCGAGTGCCGTCTATTGGCCACCAGCCCGTTTGAAATGCTCCTGTTGCGCCTGAAAGTAGGCGCTTTGGCCGGCACTGTATTGTCCTCGCCGGTGTGGCTGTATCAGGTCTGGGCCTTCGTTGTGCCTGGTCTCCATAAGAACGAGCGCCGCTACACGTTGAGCTTTGTCAGCGCCGCGGTGGGCCTTTTCGTTGCCGGTGCCGTGCTGGCTTATTTCATCTTGTCCGTGGGTTTGGAATTCCTCATGGGTATCGGCGCCGAGTATCAAACAGCGGCCCTGACCGGTGAGCGCTATTTCTACTTCCTTTTGGCCCTTCTTCTCATCTTCGGCATTAGCTTTGAGATTCCACTGCTTATCGTGTCCCTGAACCTTATTGGCGTACTCGAATATGAGCATGTCAAGGATAAGCGACGTCTCGTCATCGTCATCGTGATGATCTTCGCCGCCTTCGTCACCCCAGGCCAGGATCCTTTCTCGATGGTGGTACTGGCTGGTTCACTGATCTTGCTCATCGAGATCGCATTCCAGTTCTGCCGCCTCCACGATAAGCGCATGCAGCGCGAACGCCCCGAGTGGATGGATCTCGATGATGAGACTGCTTCGCCACTTGGCGCTGGACCAGGAGCCATTGGCGGGCCAGCCCCTGTCGAGGCGCCGAGCAGAGTAAACCCTTCACCGGGACCCTCTCAGCCCGTTTCACATCCAGTACAACAGGCACAGCAGCAGCCGCAGCAGACATGGAGCACCGGCGCCAGTGGGACTTCGTCGACCAGCGGCGGCTTTTTCGACGATGTCCTCTAGGCACGGGTAGCCTGGGGAGTCATGACTGAAACTCATCTGGATTCTTTTACCGCAGCCCTTCCATACCCGTTGGATGAGTTCCAGGTAAAGGGCTGCCAGGCCGTAGAGGACGGTCACGGCGTACTGGTCTGCGCACCGACCGGCGCCGGCAAAACCATCGTGGGCGAATTCGCTGTCTCTTTGGCGCTGAGCCGGGGAACCAAGTGCTTTTATACGACGCCGATTAAAGCCTTGAGCAACCAGAAGTACCACGACTTGGTGGAAGAGCATGGCGAAGAAGCCGTAGGCCTGCTCACCGGTGACGTATCGATCAACTCTGACGCTGAGATCGTCGTCATGACCACAGAGGTGCTGCGCAATATGATTTACGCAGAATCCGCGGCCCTCGATCGCCTGACCCACGTGGTCATGGATGAGATCCACTTTTTGGCCGATGCATCGCGCGGTGCAGTGTGGGAAGAGGTCATCCTCAACCTCGCGGACCATGTCTCCATCATCGGCCTATCTGCCACAGTGTCCAATTCGGAAGAATTCGGCGATTGGCTGTCTACCGTGCGCGGCGATACCACCGTCATCGTCTCCGAACACCGCCCAGTTCCCCTCGACCAATGGATGATGCTGGGGCGCAAGATTTATCCGCTCTTCGAGCCAGAATCTGGCGGCCATGTCAACGCTGAGCTCGAGCGTAGGATCCAGCGCCTTGAGGCCGGCGATACCGACGATGGTCGCGCGGACTATAAGTCTGGCAAGGGCTTTCGTGCGCGTGCGCGTCACAAGGGTGGCGGGCGCAGCGAGTTCCACGGTAAGGGAAGGGGGCGCTCCGGCGCCGCCCGGCAGCAGGATCGCTATCGCCCCTTGGGCCGCCCAGAGGTACTGAAGGTATTGCAATCGCAGGACATGCTTCCAGCAATCACCTTCATTTTCTCCCGCGCCGGCTGCGATGGCGCTCTTTATCAGTGCCTGCGCAGCCGCATGGTGCTGACCTCCCAGGAGGAAGCACAGCAGATCAAAGACATCGTCGATGCGGGTGTGGAAGGTATCCCTGAAGAGGATCTGCAGGTTCTAGACTTCAAGCGCTGGCGCGAAGCCCTGTCCCGTGGCTTTGCCGCACACCATGCGGGCATGCTGCCCGCGTTCCGGCACATCGTGGAAGACCTATTCGTACGCGGCCTCGTCCGTGCCGTGTTCGCTACTGAAACGCTTGCTCTTGGCATTAATATGCCGGCGCGCACCGTGGTGCTAGAAAAGCTCATCAAGTTCAATGGTGAGGCGCACGTCGATCTCACCCCAGGCCAGTACACGCAGCTGACTGGCCGGGCAGGACGCCGTGGCATCGATACATTGGGCAATGCAGTTGTGCAATGGGCACCCGCCATGGATCCGCGTCAAGTAGCTGGCCTTGCTTCTACCCGTACGTATCCTCTCATTTCCACTTTTGCACCGGGCTACAATATGGCGATCAATTTGCTGGGAATGCTCGGCTTCGAGGAATCTCTGCGTTTGTTGGAAAAGTCCTTCGCACAGTTCCAGGCCGATGGCTCCGTCGTGTCGGAAACTCGCGAGATTGAACGCGCGGAACATCGCGTGCGAGAACTGCGCAACCAGCTCGATGATGCCGTGGCGTCGCTTGCACCACCTGCTAAGGACGGGGAGGATCCTGCCGAGGTTCTCATGGACTATGTCCGCCTGCGCCGCGAGCTCACGGCCGAGGAAAAGCAATCAAAAATCGATAGTGCCAATCAACGAAATCAAGAGGTTATCGCGGTACTGGGACGCCTGCAGCTGGGCGATGTTATTGCCATGCCCGGCAAGAAGCGTCCAATTCTCGCCGCGGTTGTTACTCCCGCTAACCAAACCGCGGATCCCCGCCCGTGGATTACCACTGAGTCCGGGTGGTCGGGACGTATCGATGCAGCCGGAATCAATAACCCACCGATCCAAGTCGGTAGCATCAAGATCCCCAAGCCGGTGCGCAAGAATCCGCGCCGCAATACCCGATATGTGCAAGATGTCCTGCACCGCGAACACTTCGACCGGCCCAAGCGCATGAAGTCGCACACCCGCGCTCGGCCAAATAAGCGAGTAGGGCAATTGCGCGACGCACTGCGTGCTCATCCAGCTCACGATTGGCCGGCTACTGACCGCGAACAGCTGGCGGGCCTGGCACAAAAACTTGCACGGCGCGAGCGTGATCGGGACAAGCTGCAATCCAAGGTCAACAAGGCTACGGATACCTTGGGCCGCACCTTCGAGCGCATTGTGGATCTCCTCGCAGAAATGGACTACGTCGAGTTCACCGGGGCTGGCGCGGACCGCACGCCGGTCATCACAGAAGAAGGCGAACGCCTTGCCAAAATTCACAGCGAATCCGATCTGCTCGTCGCCCAATGCCTCAAGCGCGGAATTTGGGATGAACTCGATCCCGCAGAGCTTGCCGGCGTTGCCTCCCTGTGCTGTTTCGAAAACCGCAAGGCCACCAGTGGGCAACCGGAAGCAGCCACCGAGCGCATGGCTGACGCTATGAATGCCACGTGGCGCGTGTACACCGAACTTACCGCTGATGAACAGCGCCACCGGCTGCCACCTACCCGAGAGCCGGAAGCCGGGTTCGCCTTGGCGGTACACCAATGGGCGGCCGGGGCGCCATTGGGCTACTGCATGGCTGCGGCAAATGAAGCCGGGGCCGAACTCACCCCCGGTGATTTTGTCCGTTGGTGCCGCCAAGTCATCGACCTGCTGCAACAAGTGGCTAAGACGGGGTACGACGGCGAAATTCAGCGCAACGCCCGCCGGGCCATTGACGCGATTCAGCGCGGTGTCGTAGCCATTGGCGCCTAAAATCCGCGGCGCGGACGAGTAGACTCTGGGGCATGACTGATACTCAGACTTTTTCCGCTGATGTCTACGCCCAGCGTCTGCACGCCGCCCAAAAGGCGGCTGCAGACAAGGGCATCGATCTGCTCCTCATTGGCACGGGGCCAGACTTTGCCTACCTCACCGGCTCCTGGGTCTCTTCCCACGAACGCCTGACGGTCTTGGTCGTGCCTCAGCAGGGCAATGCATGGATCGTCGCGCCTAATACCGATATCACCGATATCAAGGCTGCACCGGTAGGTGAGCTGGATGTAGAGTTGCGTGGCTGGAATGACGGAGAAAATCCTTATGAGCTTGCACTGCGTGGCGCAGGCGACGGACTAGGCAAGGTAGCGCTGGGACAGTCGCTGACTGCAGACCACGTGCTGCGTTTCCAAGATCTGCTTCCACACGCCAGCTATGAACTGGCCACTTACGCACTGGCCGAACTCTTTACCCGCAAGGATGAGGCTGAGATTGCTGAGCTGCGCAAGGCTGGCCATGCCATCGACGCAGTCCACGCGCAAGTTCCACAGCTTTTGCAGGCCGGCCGCACCGAGGCCGAGGTGGCCCACGAACTGGAAAAGCTCATCCTGCAGGAGCACTCCGTTATCGATTTCGTCATCGTCGGATCGGGCCCGAATGGCGCCAACCCGCACCATAGCTTTTCGGATCGCGTGCTGGCTGAGGGAGAACCAGTCGTCGTCGATATCGGAGGCACTCTGCCTTCCGGCTACCACTCCGATTGCACCCGCACCTACGTAGTGGGCGGGGATATTTCCACGGCCCCGCAGGATTTCCAGGATGCCTATGCCGTGCTTGCCGACGCCCAAGCTGCCGCCCGCGCCGCAGCCCACCCCGGCAGCACCGCCGCAGACATCGATGCCATCACCCGCCAGGCGATCTCTGCAGCAGGCTGGGGCGACTACTTTGTCCACCGCACTGGACATGGCATCGGCCTGTCCACGCACGAGGAGCCCTTCATTATGGAAGGCAACGATCTCGCCTTGGAGGAGGGCATGGCCTTTTCCATCGAGCCGGGTATTTACTTGGAAGGCAAGTGGGGTATGCGTTTGGAAGACATCGTGGTGCTTACCAACGATGGCTACGAGTCCCTGAACCAAGCTCCGCGTGACGTCCGTTAATGGCTGGCGTACTGATTCTGGGCGGCCGCAGCGATATTGGCGGAGAAATCGCTAGGAGAGTAGCCCCAGGCCAAGATATTGTGCTCGCCGCTCGTGGCACCCACGGTATGGAAGGCGTGGAAGACCAGCTCCGGGCGGCGGGTGCGCGCAGCGTCCATCTGCTTGATTTTGACGCCGCAGATTTTCCGTCCCATGCCGGTGTGGTCGATCGCGCCATAGAGCTGGCAGGCCCCCTCGAGCTTGCCGTTGTAGCCTTCGGCATCTTGGGCGATCAGCAGCGGGCGGAACGCGATGCTTCCCACGCGGTCGACATCGCCACGATCGACTATGCGGCCCAAATTTCCCTGCTCACGTTGGTGGCCGAGCGCATGCACCGCGGCCACATCGTCGCATTTTCCTCGATCGCAGGCTGGCGCCCTCGCCGCGCGAATTACGTATACGGCTCCACCAAGGCCGGTCTTGATGCCTTCTGCCAAGGCCTTGCCGATAAGCTGCATGGCAGCCAAGTGGGTCTTATCACCGCGCGCCCTGGCTTTGTCATCGGAAGCATGACGGAAGGAATGAAGCCGGCGCCGCTTTCTGTGCGACCAGCAGATGTGGCCGAGGCAGTTGTCGGTTGTATTGACCGCGATGCACGGCGCGGTAAGCCGCGTTCGCGCACCGTGTGGATTCCTCGCGCCCTCCAGTGCCTCGCGTGGGTCATGCGGCTTGTACCGCGCCCAATCTGGCGGCACATGCCGCGCTAAACCCTGCGTTCTTTTCAGTCTGCGCGTAGCAGGGGAGAGTTGATGTCGAAGATAAAACCGCGTGGGGCGAGTACGCGCAGTACCACTTCAGCGTCACCCTCGGCAATATTGTGAAAGACTAATCCGCCCCACGGAGTGACGGTGATGTTCACCTCTAGTTGGCCGATGAGCTGCGCAAACTCGGCAGGGATGGCGCCGCGGTGCACGCCGGCACCCAGATCAACGATGCCGGCAGGCAGATGCTCGTCCAGCCAACCAATGGGGCCGGGCTCTGCCAGGGCGGAGACATTATGCTCCGCGGAATCTGCGTGCTGGAGTACCTCCTCATAGTGTCGGGCGGCAGCGTGCGGAGTCAGTGGGGCAGAGAGGGCGTCGCCAAGCGGGGAATGCTCAAGGCGCAGCCCTCCGTCCCCGTCGATGCTAAGGCTGACTGCAGCCGCGCCGGTCGGTACGTCGTCGTGGGCGATAACAGCCAGTCCGGGACCGCCTTCCGCCGCTCCTAGCTCAGCCGCGATATCCTGGGCCGTGTGCTTGGCCTCCGCCGACAAAGGCGAAGCCAGCACCGGCATCGCCGTGGCGCGCAATCGCAACTCCTGAAGCTGCTGATTGAGTGCCTCCGCATCCTTAATGCCGCGCAACTCGATTGCGGAGAACCGGTCGATGTAGACATACCCATCCGCAACAGCACTGGCGCACTGCGCCAAAGTGACCCAATCCTGGGCGTGGGTGCTGCCGCCGGCAACGTGGATGCGGATGCACGTGCCGTACTGGGGGTCTTCAAAAAGCGCAGGAGTAAACATGCGCACTAGTTTAACCTGCCGCGGCTGCAGCTTCGCGCATGAGTGTTGCCAGCACTTTATCAGTCTGCCTCGTTAGACTTAGGCCATGCCGTTTATGTATTTTGCTCTCTACATGGTCGCAGAGACCCTGACCTTCTGGGCCGTCTCTCAATGGATCGGTGTTGGCTGGGCGCTTATCGCACTCTTTGTCACCATGTTCTTCGGAATGTCCATCGCTGGCATTGAAGTGCGCCGCTTGATGGGAAAGCAGGTCGAACGCACAGGGGACGGTACGTACGTCGTGCGCGGCGACAATGTGGGCAAGACCGCCAGCAATGTGGGCCTTACCTTGGTAGGCGGCATGTTGCTTTCTTTGCCGGGCTTCTTGACGACGATCCTCGGAGCCCTCTTGATCTTCTCGCCGACCCGCGCCATTTTCCGCACGATGATGGCGGCCTCCTTGTACCGCAAGATCGAAAACATGGGCGTTAAGATCTACGAGGCCACCCCAATGGCACAGCAGCACGATTCTTATGGCGACTTTGGCTCCTTTGGTCGTGGCCAAGCAACACAAAGTGGGCACCCCAGCGCGCAGGATGCTGGCCCGCATGAGGTGTTGGATGAGGAAGAGATCCGCCGTTGGAGCGAAAACCTGGATCCAGATGACTTCGGACCCTCCGGTGGCGAGTCCAAAGGTGGAAAGAGCTAGTGATGGTGACTCTTGCCCGCCTCGTTGTGGCGGGCCTTTCTGGCCTGCTCACGTATGCCGCCATCGAGCCCCGTGGCTGGTGGTGGGCTGCCGTTGTGGGCGTGGGCTTGCTGTACGTGAGCTTGCTGCCGTGGGGAACTAGGCACGTTTCCGCCCGTGTGGGCGCGCTTCTTGCAGTAACACATTCGCTCGTGCTGTATCTGCTCACACTGCCCTGGATCGGCGAGCTGGTAGGCAGCGGCCCATACATCGCTTTGGCTATATGGCTTTCGGTATACGCAATTCTACTGGGCATTGGCAGCGCGGCAGTAGCGCGGTGGAAATACGGTTTTATTGTCTTCCCGTTCTTCTACCTCGCGGTGGAGGTGTTGCGTTCTTCGGTACCTTTCGGCGGTTTTTCTTGGGTGAAATTGGCTTGGGGACAAATCGACGGACCGCTAGCCAACCTGGCTCCGTGGGGTGGAACCTCGCTCATTACCGCAGCCACGGTTCTGTGCGGTTGCGGTCTCGCTGCACTGCTGATTCAACGTGGATGGAAGGCAAAGAGCGTCGCACTCTTAGCAGCGATCCTTCCCCTTGCAAGCGCGACGGTGGCAGGCTTGGGAATCAACCGAGACGATTCCACTGTCGGGGAAGCAAAGGTTGCCGCAATCCAAGGAAACGTACCTCGCATGGGCCTAGACTTCGCTGGGCAACGCCAAGCGGTCCTCAACAACCACGTGGCCGAAACAAAGAAGCTGGCCGCCCGCGAAAAAGACATTGACCTAGTCATCTGGCCCGAAAACTCCTCTGATATCAACCCATTCCGTGACGGCAAGGCAGCCTCGGCAATCAGCGGCGCCGTCGATGCGATAGACGCACCTGTTTTGGTTGGCACCGCCACGCGGGATGAGGTGGGGGCCCGCAACACAATGCAGGTCTTCGCTCCTAGTCATACGGTGGGAGACCATCACTATAAGAAGTACCTACAACCTTTCGGCGAAACTATGCCCATGCGGGATTTCTTTGCCAAATTTTCTGACTATGTGGACCTCGCCGGCGATTTTAAGCCCGGCGACGGCCCAGGTGTGGTCTCCATGGCGGGCGTGCCGGTTGGCGTGGCCACGTGCTACGAGGTCTCCTTCGATAGCGCCTTTAGGGAGTCGGTGAAAAATGGTGCAGAACTGCTGACTACTCCCACCAATAACGCCACCTTTGGCCATTCCGATATGACCTACCAGCAATTGGCCATGAGCCGATTGCGTGCAATGGAGACGGACCGAGCCGTGGTGGTGGCGGCGACTTCTGGAGTATCCGCCATTGTTCACCCAGATGGACACGTTAGCCAGTCCACGGAGATTTTTACGCCAGATGCCTTAGTAGAGCAGTTGCCCTTGCGTAGTGGCGAGACCTTTTCCGTCAGGTTTGGTTCGCCCCTGCAATGGCTCATGGTTATTATTGGAACAGTCTGCGCACTGGTAGCTTTGCGCACAAACCGCCTGCGACGCACCCCGCGCCGCTCCGGCACAGATACATACGTAGGAGCATAAACACTGTGAGCACGCTTGAATCCTCGACCTTGGTCATCATCCCGACCTATAACGAGATCGAAAATCTTCCTCTCATTACTGGACGCGTCCGCGAGGCCGTCCCAGAGGTCCATATCCTCATCGTGGACGATAACTCTCCCGATGGAACTGGTGACAAGGCCGATGAGTTCGCAGCGCAAGATGACCACATCCATGTTCTTCACCGCGAGGGCAAAGGCGGCCTGCTAGGCGCTTATATCGCCGGCTTTGAGTGGGGCTTGGAGCGCGACTACCAGGTGCTGTGTGAGATGGATGCAGACGGCTCCCATGCGCCGGAACAGCTTCACCTACTGTTGGAAGAGGTGGACAAGGGCGCGGACCTAGTTATCGGCTCCCGTTATATCCCGGGTGGCGAGACCGTGAACTGGCCGGCTTCTCGTGAGTACCTGTCCCGCTTGGGCAATATTTACATCTCCGTAGCGCTGGGCGCTGGGCTGTCCGATATGACCGCCGGCTACCGTGCGTTCCGCCGCGAGCTGCTCGAGTCCATCGACTTTGATGAGCTGTCCAAGGCCGGCTACATCTTCCAGGTCGATTTGGCCTTCCGTGCTGTCAAGGCTGGCTTTGACGTTCGCGAAGTTCCCATTACCTTCACCGAGCGCGAATATGGCGAGTCCAAGCTGGATGGTTCCTTCGTGAAGGATTCTTTGCTCGAGGTCACCAAGTGGGGCGTTGCTCATCGCGCTGAGCAGCTGCAGGACTTTGGCGGCGCGGTGTCCAAGTTGGTCAACCGTGAAGTCAAGGACGGCTCCATTCATGACCTAGGCGTTCAGGCCCGTAAGGGCGCCGGCTGGGTTTCTGACTTCGCCAGCGAGATTGGCCATCTGGCAAAGCACCAGATTGCGCAGCTGAAGAAGTAGGCGCCACCGCAACGCATAAGGCCCGTACCGTCCCTTAGTCAGACTAGGGAGGTACGGGCCTTTTTGCTGCCGCAGAACTTTAAGAGTTCTTTTGCTGCTGCTCCTGCTGTTCCTTCAAGAGGCGAGCTGCGGAACGGCGGCGGGAGCGCAGGTGGTTAATGCGCTCTTCAAGCAGCTCATCGAGCTCCTCGATGGAGCGGCGCTCACGCAGCATATCCCAGTGGGTGCGTGGTGGCTTAGCGGGCTTAGACTCAACGCCTTCACCTTCTACTAGGTGGCCCAGCTTGCCGTTCTTGCACATCCATTCTTCAGGGATTTCAGCATCATCCGCGAAAGGCACCTCATAAATCTCGCCGTCTTCGGTGCGGTACTTCACCATCTGGCGCGGTGCGAGGTCGTGGTCGCGGTCGGTTTCGTAGCTGACTGCGCCCATACGGCTGCCACGGAGTACGCGATCTGCCATGCAACATCATCCTTTTCAAAGAGATCCCTGATTGAGTGCGAAGCAAAACTTCGCCTAAGAGCTACTAATTATAACGAACACCCACGCGTCTTTGTTCCCAGCCCGCCCAAAATGGACTAAAGTGTATCGGGTGATCCGTACAGCTAGTCGTGAACGCAACGTCGGTTCCTGCCAATGGTGTGGGAAGGACATTGACCAAGGCGGTAGGGGACGGCCACGGAAGTTTTGCAGCGCCTCCTGCAAGCAGCGCGCTTATGAGCAGCGAAATAACGTCAGTGGCACGGGGATTCCCGCCAATGCCGTGATCCTTACTCCAGAAAAGGCAGAGAGTTTGCGCGACGGACTTTTTGAACTACGTTGTTCCGCAGAAGATATCAATACCGCCGCGGAGGAAGGCGCTAGTGCGCAGGAGCTTGCCGGTTTGTGCGAAGAGCTTGTTGCCCTGGCGCGACGCCTAGAAGGACTTCGATAGCAGATGAAAAAGCTTTTTTATAACCGCAAGCTCGTCATCACCATCTTTGTGGTGCTGATTGTGTTGCTCACCGCCGTGGCCATTGGCCCGATGGTGTATTCGCTCCTCAAGGGCGCCGGAGTAAAGACCGAACCAGTTTCCGCCGACGGCGCAAAGGCCGCATCAACGGAGCTCGATGGCACCTGGGAGGTAGCCAAGGGACGCGCCAATAACCATACCTCGGTTGGTTTTACCTTTAATGAGGTTCTACCTGCGGAAAAGACCACCACATCGGGTTCAACCACGGAGGTCACCGGCCAGGCGGATATTTCTGATTCCACCCTGAAAACCGCCGCGGTCACTGTTGATATGGACGAGCTGACCACGGACAAGAAGGTCCGCGATCAGAACATGAAGTCCAAGCTCTTTGAGACCCAGCTTTTCCCAGAGGCATCCTTTGAGCTGACTAAGCCTGCTTCGCTTGCCGACGTCCCGGATGACGGCACCATTGGCACAGTCAAGCTCACCGGAGATCTGACTATCAAGGATGAAACGCACGAGATTTCCCAAGACTTCGACGTTCTTCGCGATGGCGATCAGATCGTCATCGGCGGCACCGTGCCAGTTGATCGCCTTGATTATGGCGTGGAGACCCCAGAGATGCTCGCCGCGAAGGTCGAGGAAAACGGCGAGGTAAATCTCCGCATTTCCTTCGAGAAGAACTAGCGAAGGCCAAGCCTGTGAATTCCCGTCAGATTATCCCGTTCATGTGGCTGCGACTCATCGTCGTCATCGGCTTTACCATTTTCGTGGCCGTTCAACAGATGTGGGTCATTGTGGCCATCTCGGTTCTTTTGGCACTGTTGACTATCTGGCAGCTGTGGAGCGCTTACCGGAACCGATAATTAGTCCTTCACGGTGTTGGGGGAACTTCCTCAAATAACGTCAGTGTGACGTTATATAGTGGTGTACTTGGTCCCGCCAGTAGGGCGTATTTTCGCCCCATATTAGGTTTTCGGTCGCCGAGCGAAACACCGCCGCCAAAGGTTGGCACCGGAATGAAGAAGTCCCGAAAGATTGATGGGCCCGGCCGCCGCAAATCCGGGCTCCAATAAGCTACAGCCGGAATCGATACCTGCGCCTGAGTCTGGCGGCCGGTGGATGGCGCGGCAGAGACCACGCAGAGGCCACGAGGCGTTGCCAAGCAAAGCGCTGTAACATTGCATGGAGATTTAAGGATGCTGAACCGGGGCCCACTAGATGGACCGGGAAGATGTGTTAGCGCCCGGGGCGCCTATGGGGGCGACACACGATAACCTCCGGATATCTGTAATTGTCCGATAATGTACATTATGTCATTTTAACTAGGGGTGGCATTCCCCCTTTTAGCTCCTGACTCCATACATCGATACCTGCACCTCGCTTCTGTTGTTCGCTCCTGACAACACGCGCCCGAATGAAGCTTCCCAGATGTGCCATTCCTTCACGACAATTGGGCTCTCGTCATTTCTCATACGGCGGATGACTTCTTTCTCGGCTAGGCCTCTCGTAGCACATGCGGCCTTAAGCTCTGGATCGAATTCAGCGCTCGACGGATCCGATCCCTGCGCGTGTCCACCGCTAAATACGATATAAACCACTTCCGGATGGTGTTCTACATCCAGTGGACCTTTCCACCCACGCAGGTGTGCCTCTTCAGTCCAACAGGTTACCCCTGAGCGGTCTACACATTGTCCCATCGCTTTTTCTTGAGCGCGCGTCAGCGCAACTCCTGCAAAAGACTCATCATATGAATCGTCTTTCCGCGCAAACAATACGAAGAGCCGCGCGGTTCCTTTTCTTCTACTTCTTCGTATCCATGTCCACATCTTCTCACCCGGCTATCGGTTAGTTTTCAACCAAAACGCACACTAGCGCATATAACGGCCAAGCAGGTCTCTATCAGGGGCGATTCCAAGCCGGCGAACGGACCTCATCTCCACAGGGTGCGTAGAATCGACATCATGACGATTCAGCACGTAGTAGATAAGCCTTCCCGCGCAGCTCTCTTCCTCGTCCTTGAAATCAAGGACGGCGGCGAGCAAGCCACTCGCGATATGCTCACGGGGTTTGCCGGACTGTTTAAGTCCGTTAACTTCCGCTACAACGAAGGCGAGCTTTATACCGTAGTCGGCATTGGTGCCTCCATGTGGCCACGTTTGACCAGCGCGCCTATGCCGGAACGCCTGAAGGAATTTGAGGCAATCGATGCCGCGCATAAGGCCCCGGCCACGCCGGGCGATATTCTTCTCCACTTCCGTGCGAATACCTATGACCTGTGCCATGAGATGGCCCGCCAGGTACTGGATCAGCTGGGCGATGCCGCCAGGGTTATCGATGAGACCCACGGCTTTAAGTACTTGGACCAGCGCGATTTACTAGGCTTTGTGGATGGCACCGCCAATCCCCTCGCCGAGGAGGCTTTGGATACCGTGCTGCTTGGCGACGACGCCGACTACCCCCGTGGCTCCTACGTCACCGTTCAAAAATATATCCACGACCTGGCCAAGTGGAACGAGCTGAGCACCAAGGAGCAAGAAAAGGTCATCGGCCGCACCAAGGTCGACGATATCGAGTTGGATGACGATACCAAGCCCACTAATTCTCACGTGGCCCTGAATGACCTTGAGGAAGATATTTACCGCGAAAACATGGTCTTCGGCTCTTTCGCCGCGGGTGAGATGGGCACTTACTTCATCGGCTATGCCAAGGACCCAGAAAACGTCATGGAGCGCCTGCGCAATATGTTCATTGGCAAGCCGGAGGGAAACTACGACCGCATCTTGGACTTCTCCACCGCGCTTACAGGCACCAATTTCTTTGTGCCCAGCGCGGATCTGATGAAGAACTTCGACGAGCTGCCGTCGGCCTAAGGGCCACCTGCCTAACGCCGGCCCCCGCGGTTGCGGTGGGCCAACCCAAATTGCACCGAGTCAATCATCCCAAGCGTCATAAGGGCCTCGCGGAGGGCAAATTGGAAGGTCCACAAGCGGCGGAAGACTGGGTCGAAACCAGCGGCCGCTGCTTCCCGCAGGTGCCCATCAAAAAAGGATCGCTGCTGGCGCAGGGACTCCAAGTAATGGGTGCCCACGTGTGTTTCGGACACGATGCGCAGGTTAGAGTTTTTATCTACTAGCTGGTGCATCTCCGTGGTGCGCGGATAGTCCAACCCCGGCCACACATAGGCTCGCAAGGCCTGAAGCGATGCCTTACCGGCCTCCGTCATCGACTCGGTCGCCACGATGGATTGGATTCCTGCCCGCCCATTAGGCGTCAAGAACCAGTCGACTGCGCGAATGTACTCTTTGCGCTCACTAGCGTTTAGTTGCTCTACCTTTTCTACGGTGACGATGGCGTCATAGTGCCCGTGCCACTGCTTGGGGTTCGGGACGACGCCGGGAATGCGCTCGACATGGATGGAATCGTCCGCGCCCTCGAGTACGAGGGCCTCGCGCATGTGGCTCATTTGGTCCACATCACTGGTCAAAACGTCAACCGTAGCGCGTCGCTTAGTCGCCCGCATCGCTGGCTGCATTCCGGCAGCCGGGTACACCAACAGGTGGGTTCCGGCGCCGGTACGGGTGACGTCAAGCAGCCAATCCGCCGCGCGGCGCTGCGCATCTCCCAGATCATCCCTGTCCACTCTCGTGGGCTCACTCAGCGTCGTGACATCGACGAAGTGGCTCTTCGGCTCCTTGCGGCCAGCCTTGGGGCTATAGCTTTCCACCGTTTCCCTTATGGTGGTCGGTACACCACTGGAGAAAATTCCACCGACATGGCTTAAACCATCGCCGGCATAGAGTCGAACCAATTCCAGCGGCAGCTCCCCTGGCTCCGACTTACCGGCACCCAGCATCTTGGCTTTGGGGAGGTAACCCACTCCCAATAAGCGGCCGAGGACCTTTACCAGCTGCGAGGAAGAAGTAACGGTCCACTCTCCTGCCATATAACTTTCCGCAAATCCCAGCCAACCGCTAGCGGCAATGCGCTCAAACAAGGCATCATGCCCCACCTTGAGATCTGGTCCGCCTTCGGCTTCTAGGTCTAGTTCTAGTCCGGCATCATCGCAGGCCTTGGCAAATTCTGCCTCTGCCCGGCGGGTTTTCATTCCAGGCCAACGAGGTGCGGGAACCGTAGCCACATTGGGCCAGGATTCTGCATCGATAGAGCTCAAATGCTCAGGGCGGCTAAAAGTCATAATGCCAGGTGCGCTCCTTGGTGGGCGGAGGAAGTCACTATCCGGAACAACCTTAGTCAGCTTTGTGCGCACCCCGGTTGAGGCGCTCCGGACAGCCGCGCCGGTTCTTCCCACGGAAACCGCAACGCAGCGGCGGAAGTTTATCAGTCATTAAGTATGCGCGTTCTGTTTGAAGTGTTTAGACTGTACGGGTACTAAACATTAGCTTTCTTAAGGAAGGTCGCATTAAATCCATGACTGATACCCCTTATCGCCCCAACGGTGGCCGCCACCACGTCGTCGTGGTTGGCGCCGGCTTCGGTGGTCTCAACACCGTTCAGAAGCTGAAGAACGCCGATGTGGAAATCACCCTCATCGATAAGAAGAACCACCACCTGTTCCAGCCGATGCTGTACCAGGTAGCAACCGGCATGATTTCCGCCGGTGAGGTTGCCCCTTCCACCCGCCAGCTGCTGCGCGATCAGGACAACGTCCACTTCGTCAACGCTGAGGTTACTGATATCAACCTGGCGGATCAGACGGTGACCGCCGAGCAGGACGAGTTCTCCCGCACCTACGCTTATGACTCTCTGGTTGTCGCCGCAGGTTCCGGTCAGTCCTACTTTGGCAACGACCACTTCGCTGAATTCGCCCCAGGCATGAAGACCTTGGACGATGCCCTGGAACTGCGCTCTCGCATCATCTCGGCGTTTGAAAAGGCTGAGCTTACTGACGACCCCGCAGAGCGCGAGCGCCTGCTTACCTTCATCATCGTTGGTGCTGGCCCGACCGGCGTTGAGCTCACCGGCCAGATTGCCGAATTGGCAAACCGTACCCTCAACGATGTCTACTCCAACTACGGCACCACCTCGGCCAAGATTTACCTGCTCGATGGCGCCCCACAGGTACTGCCGCCATTTGGCAAGCGCCTGGGCCGCAAGGCTCAGCGCACTCTGGAGAAGGAAGGCGTACAGGTGCACCTGAACGCTATGGTGACCGATGTAACCGCGGACACCGTCACCTACAAGGACATGAAGACAGAGGAGGAAACCACCCTGACGGGTGCTACCAAGATCTGGTCCGCTGGTGTGGCCGCTTCCCCACTGGGCAAGATGGTTGCAGAGCAGGCTGGCGTCGAGGCAGACCGCGCAGGTCGCGTCTCCGTCAACGAGGACCTGACCGTGGGCGAGCACAATAACGTCTACATGGTCGGTGACATGATCTCCCTCAACCGCCTGCCAGGTCTGGCACAGGTTGCAATCCAGGGTGGCGCGCACGTCGCTAAGCTCATTCAGGCCAAGGTGGACGAGGAATCTACCGCTAATGAGAAGGAAGCCTTCGACTACTTTGACAAGGGCTCCATGGCCATTGTCAAGCGCTTCAACGCCGTCGTTAAGCTGGGCAAGACTGAGTTCGGTGGCTTTGCCGGTTGGGTAGCATGGCTCGGCCTGCACCTGACCTACGTTATTGGTCTGCGCAGCCGCTTGGCCGTTCTGGTTAACTGGGCAACCAATATCCTCTCCCGCGATCGCGGCAATCTGGAGATCACCACCCAGCAGCGCATCGCACGCAATATCATTAACAAGAACGAGAAGTAATACCTCCTCGCTCGCACATCGCCGCCCCACCTGCTGCAAAAGCAGGTCCTGGGCGGCGATTTTTATTTTCCCGGACCACTGCTGCTAGCGCCGGCGATTCCCCTACTGGGGAGCCCGGACGTCGATTTTCGCACATAGTTTCCGTGACCTTTGTTAGGCTGAGACACGCAACATGGGGTGCCGCACGCGGTGCGGCTGAGAAATACCCATCGAACCTGCACTCAGTTAGAACTAGCGAAGGGATAGTTGTGGATCATGCTTTTCTGCGCGCACACGACGCTGTGCGCGAGTCCACGCCGCTTATTCAATGTTTGACCAATAAGGTCGTCAGCAACGTCACCGCCAATACCCTGCTGGCAATCGGAGCTAGCCCGGCGATGGTCGATACGCCGGAGGAATCGCGCGAATTCGCGCAGGTAGCCAGCGGCGTACTCATCAATTGCGGTACGCCCAGCTCCGAGCAATACGGCGGCATGCGCGAGGCCATCGCCGGGGCGAACTCCGCCCACACCCCCTGGGTACTCGATCCGGTAGGCGCCGGCGGCCTGAGCCACCGCACCGAATTCATGCGCGAGGTGCTGCCACTTGGACCGGCCGCGATTCGGGGTAATGCATCAGAAATAATTGCCCTCGCAGGAACCGGGCAGGGCGGCCGAGGCGTCGAATCCACCGATGGCGTGGAAGCCGCCCTAGATTCGGCAGTAGCACTTTCCCGGGATACCGGCGCCGTCGTGGCCATTTCCGGCCCACGGGACCTTATCGTCCACGTCGGCGATACAACGCGTGCCGTCTACCTCGAATCGGGGCACCCGATGCTCCAGAACGTCATCGGTACCGGCTGTTCGCTTGGTGCTATCTGCGCCGCATATCTGGCAGCGTGGGAGGATGCTTTCGAAGCGATCATCGCCGCCCACGCGCACGTTGGCGCGGCAGGTAGCGTGGCCGCCGAAAAACACCACGCCCCCGGCTCCTTTGCCGTCGCTTGGCTGGATGCGCTCTACGATGTCCCAACGGCGGATATCGAGGGCCTGGTCAAGCTCACTGACGTCGAGGAGGTTTAAGTGTCTATTGACTGGACTCTCTACCTGGTCACCGATCCAGATCTAGCTGGCGGGCGAGACAACGTGGTCTCCATCGTGCAGGAGGCTGTACGCGGCGGCGTTAGCGTCGTCCAACTCCGGGACAAGGAAGCTAGCGATGAACAGATTGAGCGCACGGCCCGCGAGCTGCTTGGCGTACTGGGCGATGTCCCGCTATTCATCAATGACCGCGTAGAAGTGGCCGCAAAACTCGGCTGCCACCTACACATTGGGCAGGATGATATGGCTTTTCGCGAGGCCCGGGAGAAGCTAGGTGAGGACCAGCTTATTGGCTTATCCATCGGCAGTAACGAGGAGCTTGCTGCTATTGCGGACGATGCGCGCCCAGATGTCATCGGCATCGGGCCCGTGCATTCGACTGCAACGAAGAAAAACGCCCCAGCCGGCATGGGTACGGCTGCGGCCGCAGCACTCGCCCACGCCGCACATGAGCGAGGTATCGAATCCGTCGCCATCGGCGGAATCAAGACCCATAATGCGCACGAGCTGGCGGGCAGCGACTTTGCTGGAATTTGCGTAGTCAGCGACATCATGGCGGCCAAGGACCCCGCAGCAGCCGCCGCTCACCTTAAGGAGGCTTTCCATGGCTAAAGGCATCTATCCCCGAGTACTGTCCATTGCCGGAACCGATCCCACCGGCGGAGCAGGCATTCAAGCCGATCTGAAATCCATCTCTGCCGCAGGCGGCTACGGTATGAGCGTGGTGACGGCGTTGGTGGCTCAAAACACCCAGGGCGTTCGCAGCGTCCACGTACCACCGGTCGACTTTCTGCAGGAGCAGCTAGACTCCGTCATCGATGATGTGGAGATTGATGCGGTAAAGATTGGCATGCTTGCCGACGCCGCCATTACCGCCAAGGTCGCAGACTTCCTGCGCCGCCTGCCGGACGATGTTCCCGTGGTCCTTGATCCGGTCATGGTGGCTACCAGCGGAGACCGCCTGCTGGAAGAGGAAGCAGAACAGGCCGTGCGCGAACTCTGCTCCCAGGTGGACCTCATCACCCCCAACTTGAAGGAATTGGCAGTCCTTACCCAGACGGACGAGGCGAGCGACCTAGAAGAGGCTATTGCCACGGCGAAGGAATGGGCGAAGGGTGCTGGTACCGCGGTCGTCGTCAAGGGCGGGCACCTCGATTCCGACATCGCCGATAATGCGGTGGTCAATGCGGATGAGGCTGTGCACCGCGTTGCTTCCAGCCGTGTGGACACGAAGAATACGCATGGTACTGGCTGTTCCCTTTCCTCTGCCCTAGCCACTCGCCTGGGAGCCGGCGATAGTCCCGCGGCAGCTCTAACGTGGTCCACCCAATGGCTGCACGAGGCCATTGCCCATGCGGATGCGCTTCACGTGGGCAAGGGACACGGGCCCGTGGACCACCTGCATCGCTCGCAGCGTCTCATGCAGGCTGCCTCTACCCTGCCCCAGCCGTACTTATCCGGCAACCTGGTAGAACCGGAAAACGTCGACCAGCCCCGCGTTCCTGCGGCCGGCCCACACACGCAACGCCTGTGGAACCTAGCCGGGGACCACTGGGAGGCGATCAAGGCGCTGCCCTTTATTCGGGCCTTGGGCACGGGAGCGTTGGAGAAGGATGCCTTTGGCTTCTACCTCGACCAAGATGCCCAGTACCTGAATGCTTACTCCAAGGCGTTGGCTCGCCTCGCCAGCCAAGCCCCAGAAGCGGCACAGCAACTGCACTGGGCTGAGGGAGCGCATGATTGCTTGGCTGTAGAGGCGGAGCTGCACCGCGGGTGGCTCGAGAGCGATATCACGACCGCAGCCTCCCGGGTAACTAGCGCCTATACGGATTTCCTTATCCGCTCGACGCATACGGATGACTACGTGGTAGGTGCTGCGGCGGTACTGCCCTGCTACTGGCTATATGCAGAGGTAGGCCTCCACCTTGCAGAATTTGATTCCCCCGAACACCCCTATCACTCCTGGCTTTCCATGTACGGCGGCGAGGACTTCCTCAACGGGGTTCGCGCGAGCCTCGACATCGTCGAACAAGCTCTCGCCGGGGCGGATGAGCGCACCCGCCTGCGTGCCGAGCGCGCCTATATTACCGCCAGCCACCATGAGGTCGATTTCTTCGACCAAGCCGATAGGCGCTTTTAAGCCAGAAGGTCTGAGCCGGGCCGCGAAAGGACGGCGACGAGGAAGGTGGAATGCTCCGAGAAGAGCTTCATGTCCCACGAGGAGAAAGTGAAGTCGACTCGGTAGCCCACCTTCTGCGCCATGTCGAGGAAATCAGCAAATTCCCACCCACGGCCCTCGCCAAAGCCACTGACGAGGCGACCGCCTGGTTTTAGGGAATTATAGATATTGCGCAGCGCGGCTTCGCGGCCGTCCTTCGCTAGAAAGCCCATGACATTGCCCGCGGACACGGCGATATCAAAGGGGCCTTCTGGCACCTCTTCCTCGCACAGATCTCCCACGAACCATTGACCCTCTGGGAAATCGTGCTCAGCGTGCTCGATGAGAATGGGGTCTACATCGACGCCCACAACGCTGTGGCCACGGCGAAGCAGCTCGCCGCCGACGCGGCCGGTGCCACAGCCGGCATCGAGGATGGTGGAGTTGCGCTCCACCATGGCGTCGATAAGCCGGGCCTCGCCATTGATGTCTTTGCCCTGTGCGGCAAGCACCTTCCATTTGCGGGCAAAGTTATGGGAGTGCTCGGGATTAGCTTCGGTTACTTCTTTCCACGTAGGCATAGATTCGATTATATTACCCGGCTTCGGTGTAAGATTTACCCGCTGCGTAAAATCGCTGCCTGCCCATTGGGAAAATACCCGCACTACCGCGCAAAGGAGGCTGAAAAGATGCCATCCGTACCTTCACCCTTTAGGGGCCGCAAGAAATCCGAGCCTCCTAGTAAGCCTACTTCCCTGCCGGTACCACCGGAGCGCGCCATCGAACATTGCCGCGTCTTTGTGGATGGCGAGGCGCTTCCCGGGGAGTATTCCACCAGCTCCGCGCTGGAAGCCATAGAGGAATACGGCCGCGGATTTATTTGGGTGGGCCTCCATGAGCCCTACGAGTCCCAAATGACCAAAGTGGCTTCCCAGTTTGGCATCCATGAACTTATCGTGGAAGACGTCGTTATGGCCCACCAGCGCCCCAAGCTCGAGCGTTACGATGATCAGCTCTTCGTGGTCGCGCGTTCCGTGAACTACCGCGATCACGATGAGGTCACGGATAAGCGCCAGATCATTTCCACCGGTGAGATCCAGATGATCATGGGCTCCAACTTCATCATCACCGTGCGCCACGGCGCAAAGCTGCCCAACCTGGCTTATACGGTAGAAGATGAACAGGACTTGGTGGAGCTTGGACCGGTGGCCATGGCCTGGAAGATCCTGGATATGATGGTGGACCGCTACTCGGAGATTTCCCGCCTTATCAGCATCGAAGTCGATGAGCTGGAAGAAGAAATCTTCACCCCGAGCCTCAAGTTTGATGTGGACCGCATCTACATGTTCAAGCGCGAGGTGCTAGAGATGAAGCATGCCATTGACCCGCTCTCAGTGGCGCTGAAGTCCATGGTTTCTGACCACAAGGATTTAATTTCCAAACAATTGCGCTCCTACCTGCGCGACGTCAACGACCATGAGCTAGTGGTCAAGGACCAGGTCTCCAGCTTCGATGAGCGCCTTACCTCGCTTATCGACGCCTCCGTGGCCAAGGTAACGATGCAACAGAACTCGGATATGCGCACCATTTCCGCGGTCGTTGGCATGTGGGCCGCGCCTACCCTGGTGGCGGGTATCTACGGGATGAACTTCGACATCATGCCGGAGCTGCACTGGGCGCTGGGGTACCCCATGGCAATTATCATTATGATCTTGGTAGTGGTAGGCCTGTGGGCTTGGTTCCGAAAGAACCACTGGCTCTAATCCCTCCGGTACGCTCGTACACTATGAGCGATATCACTGTTTACGGCGCTACCGGGCTGGTCGGCCAATTGGTGGCGCGCTACCTTGCCTCGATTAACGCGCCCTCTGTGACTCTGGCCGGCCGGAACCGACCGGTGCTAGCCGCGCTGCGCGATGAACTCAATCAGCACTGGGACATCGCCATCGCCGCCGCCGATGATGCCGACGCTGTAGAGCACATGGTGGAAAATACCAAGGTACTAATCACCGTGGTGGGTCCCTACAGCCTGTATGGCGGCCACGTCGTTGCCGCCTGTGCGCGCCATGGCGTAGATTATGTTGACCTCTGCGGTGAGGTTCCCTTTATTCGCCGGAGCATCGATTCTCACCACGCCACTGCCCAATCCACGGGTGCGCGCATCGTTCACTCCTGTGGCTTTGATTCCGTGCCCTCGGATATTGGCATACTCAATCTCTACCAGGCAGCAGGAAAGCCGTTTGCACGAGTACAGATGGTCGTCGACAAGCTCAAAGGCGGAATCTCGCCAGGCACCATCGAGTCTTCCCTGCAGGTCTCGCATGCCGCGCACGCGGACAAAGAGGTAGCCCGTAACCTGCACAATCCTTACTCGCTGGACCCAGATCCCAAGGCCGGACCACGCTTAGACGGCCTCCAGAATGACTTCGAAATTAAAGAGGTCGACGGCGTGGGCTGGGTAGGACCATTTTTCATGTCCATGTTTAATACCCGCGTGGTGCGCCGCTCTAACGCTCTGCTGGGGCGCGCGTGGGGAGCACGTCTGTTTTACAAGGAAGCATGGTGGGCTGGCACCGGTCTTCCCGGTCGCGCACGCGCCTATGGGCTGGCGCTCGCCACCAAGCTACTTTTTGATGGCACTCAATCGCGCCTGCGCCCACTGGTGGAAAAGATCCTGCCCAAACCCGGACCTAGCGGCGCACATTTCCAGGTCAGCCACCACGGCATTACCGAAGATGGCGAACGCTGGCGGGCAACTGTGTCGGCACAAGGCGACCCAGGCTATGAAGTCACCGCAATGATGCTGAGCCAGGCTGCGCTCTGCTTGCTCGATTCGCGCTCCGCTACTAGCCGCGCAGGCGGCGTACTTACCCCGGCCACCGGGCTTGGAAAGTCCTATCTTGAGCGGCTTTCCACCCACGGCATGACTTTTACCGCCGCTCGGGTGAACTAGCGCAGAATCATTGTGCGCAAGGTGGTGCGGGCGATAAGGTCGCGGCCTTGCCGCATCTCGACGCTCCACACGTGGGTGCGGCCGCCTAGCTGCACGGGTGTAGCCACGGCTTCTAGCTCGCCCTCACCTGTGGAGCGGATGAAGTCGCTGGAGTTATTAACGCCGACCGCGGGGGCGTCGGCAGCCGCAACGCTGGCAATGGAGGCCACGGTTTCTGCGATGGAGCAATACAACCCACCGTTGGCTACTCCCCAGGGCTGGTGATGCTCCGGCAGCACCTGCAGTTTCGCACGGGCCTCGCGCGGGCCCACGTGGGTGAACTGCAGTCCTAGCAATTCTGCAAGGCCGCCGTTTAAGGCATTGAGAGACTCCAGTTCTTCTGCGTTGAGCACTCGCGTGTGCGCGAGGTGGAGCAAGTGATTGAGTTTCTGCGTATCCGACATAGTCCACCAGCCTAGCCATTGATGCCAGCCTCGCATCCTAGTGACGTAGGATAGGCAGCATGACTGATAAGAATGAACTTGCTCAGATTGGCGTCGTGGGATTGGCGGTCATGGGCTCTAATTTGGCCCGTAACTTTGCCCGCAACGGCAATACCGTAGCGGTGTATAACCGCAGCCCTGAAAAGACTCATGCACTCATTGAGGCTCACGGTGAGGAAGGCAACTTCGTGCCCTCGGAAACCATCGAGGACTTTGTGGCTTCCTTGGAGCGCCCACGCAAGGCAATCATCATGGTCAAGGCTGGCAAGGCCACCGATGCCGTCATCGATCAGCTGGCTGAGGCCATGGATGATGGCGATATCATCATCGACGGCGGCAATGCGTTGTTCACTGACACCATTCGCCGCGAGAAGGACGTAGCCGCCCGCGGCAAGCACTTCGTCGGCGCCGGAATCTCCGGCGGCGAGGAGGGTGCGCTCAACGGTCCGGCCATCATGCCCGGCGGCCCCAAGGAGTCGTGGGAGACCCTCGGCCCGATTCTTGAGTCCATCGCCGCCAACGTGGACGGCACTCCGTGTGTAACCCACATTGGTCCAGACGGCGCCGGCCATTTTGTCAAGATGGTCCACAATGGCATCGAGTACGCCGATATGCAGGTCATCGGCGAGGCCTATCAGCTGCTGCGCTATGGCGCAGGCATGGAGCCGGCCGAAATCGCAGAGGTATTCCGCGAATGGAATTCCGGCGACCTTGATTCCTACCTCATTGAAATCACCGCCGAGGTTCTGGCCCAAAAGGATCCGGAGACTGGCGCCCCGCTTCTCGACGTCATCGTGGACGCCGCCGGCCAGAAAGGCACCGGACGCTGGACTGCCATCAATGGATTGGAACTCGGCGTTCCGATTACCGGTATTGCCGAATCCGTCTTCGCCCGCGCGCTGTCCTCCTCCACCGCGCAGCGCAGCGCCGCCCAAGAAGGCCAGCTTCCCGCCGGCACCATCAAGGCGCTGGACGTGGACAAGGCCGAGTTCATCGAGGATGTGCGCCGCGCGCTCTATGCCGCCAAGCTCATCGCCTACTCCCAGGGCTTTGACGAGATTAAGGCCGGGTCCGAAGAATTCGGTTGGGACGTTGACCCGCGCGATCTGGCAACGATCTGGCGCGGCGGCTGCATCATCCGCGCCAAGTTCTTGGATCGCATCCGCGCAGCCTATGACAATAATGCGGACTTGCCCGCCCTCATTCTCGACCCCTACTTCAAGGGCGAGCTGGAAGACCTCATCGACCCTTGGCGCCGCGTGGTCGTCGCCGCTACCCAGCTGGGACTGCCGGCACCGGTCTTTGCGTCATCCCTCTCCTACTACGACAGCCTGCGTGCCGAGCGCCTGCCGGCGGCTCTCATTCAGGGCCAGCGCGATTTCTTCGGCGCCCACACCTTCAAGCGCACCGACAAGCCAGGCACCTTCCACATTGAGTGGTCCGGTGACCGCAGCCTGACCCAAACCGACTAGATTCGCAGTGACGTGATTAGGGCCCTTTGGGGGCCCTTTCGCCTTTTCCAAGCAGGTCTTTCTCGTGGAATGCGGCGATCCGCCACGCTGCCGATAGGATGGGAAAGCGATGACTACCTTTGCCGATCTCGGCCTTCCCCAGCGCCTAGTGCACGTTCTGCACAACGAAGGCATTACCGAACCGTTTCCTATTCAAAAAGCCGCGATTCCCGACGCCCTCGCAGGCAAAGACGTCCTCGGCCGCGGCCCTACCGGGTCGGGCAAGACCTATACCTTTGGCCTGCCCATGCTTGCCCGCCTTGCCGGAACAGGTGCATCCAAGCCTGCTCATCCCCGTGCGCTTATCCTCGCCCCGACCCGTGAGTTGGCCACTCAGATTCACCAGCGCCTTGATGAACCAGCGGCGACGCTGGGCTTAAGAGTGCTCGATGTCGTGGGCGGGGTAAATATCAAACACCATATCCGCTCCCTCGCCCGCCCCGTTGATGTCCTTGTCGCGACCCCTGGCCGTGCCCAGGATTTGATTGACCAGGGCAAGCTGCATTTGGATGCGGTCCAGATCACTGCGCTGGATGAAGCCGACCAGATGGCCGATATGGGCTTTTTGCCCCAGGTACGCAAGCTTCTGCGCCTAACTCCGGCGCAAGGCCAGCGCTTGCTGTTTTCGGCAACGCTCGACGGCGACGTCAACAAGCTGGTGGAGCAATTCCTCCATGATCCGGTGGTTCACTCCACTGCCCCGGTGCAAGCTGCAGTGGATTCCATGTCCCATCACCTCTTTTTCGTCGAGGAGCGGCCCGCGCGCAACGAGGTGGTGCTACGCATCGCTGCCCGCCAAGGAAAAACCATCATGTTCATGCGCACCAAGCACGGCGTGGACAGGCAGGTCAAGAAATTGCGTCGCTCCGGCATCAACGCTTATCCATTGCATGGCGATAAAGGCCAAGGCGCGCGTACCCGTGCAATCGAAGGATTCGCCGATGGCAGCATTCCAGTCTTGGTCGCCACCGATATTGCCGCCCGCGGTATCGATATTGCGGACGTTTCACTCGTCGTTCACGTCGATCCGCCCGCGGAGCACAAAGCCTATCTCCATCGCGCCGGCCGCACGGCACGCGGCGGTGCTGCGGGTACCGTGATCACTTTGGTTATGGATGAACAGCGCAAAGAAGTAGCTGCTCTCATAGAAAAGGCTGGCGTCACGGCTACTGAGCACGATATTTCCCACCGTGACAATCCTGCTGGCGCACCGATCCTTAAGGAGATTACGGGCGCTCGCAAACCCAATGGCCCTGCCCTTCCCCCACCCGGGCAGGACGCGCCCCAGAAACCGGCGAAATCTGTCAAGAAGTCCAATTCCCAATACCGCCGCTCGGGCGGCAAAGTCGCCCGCCGCCGACGCCGCTAAGTCAAGGAGGTAAACGCTCATGCGCATCTTGAGCCCTGAGGAATGGAGTGCTCAACAGCATGAACACGAAAAGCAAGCCACCGACCGCTTGGAGCGCTTCCGGCATCCTGGCAGCTACCACCCTGTTTTCGATTTCCTCTTTGAGTACTACCCCGTACGCCCTTCTCACCTAAAGCGCTGGCACCCGGGTGTAGGAACTGCGCTAGCAGGCACTCCTCCGCACGCCGAATGGCGGGATTACCACGCCACCTCAGACGGCATCACCGTCGACATCGGCAGCTTTCTAGAGCGTCGTGGTGACTCGGTTCGGTATATTTCTAATCTGCTTCGGCGTTCCGCTACCAATCCGGCCCACTTTGACTGCTTTGGTCTACATGAATGGGCGATGGTCTACCACACGGATTCCCCGCGCCATTCGCTGCCCTTGCGGCTCGGTGCGGACGGCACCAACCGGGTTGTAGATGAGCACTCAATTAAGTGTTCTCACTATGATGCCTTCCGGTTCTTTACTCCTCCCGCTCGGCCCCTCAACCTCACCGTTTTGCACCGTGAAGACCAGCCCGACAATGACCAGGCAGGCTGCGTACACGTCACGATGGATTTATATAAGTGGGCATGGAAGCTGGGACCACTAGTTCCAGGCGAACTTTTCCTTGAGTGCCTGGATCTGGCGATTGAAGCGCGCATCCTTGACATGGAGGCATCCCCTTATGACTGCCGTGATTGGGGACTTGGCGTCGTGCCCATCGAAACCCCTGAGGGCAAGGCCGAGTACGTTTCGAGGCAAAGAACGCTGGCACACAAAGCTAAACCACTGCGAGACCGGCTTGTCGCTGTGATAGATCAGGCACTTGCCCCGCTAGAATGAGCCACTAACAACGGCAGTTTGCTTGGGAGGAAGACACCACATGGCACGGCATTCAAACGGGAAAAATAGCTTCGCAGTAGCGGGATGGGTTATTGCGGTGGCTATTATCGCGATGCTGGCCATAATTGCCTTGGTGGCCTTCCTCTTGCGCGGCGCGGGCAACGACGACGGCGAAGACTCCGCCGCCCCCGCCGCAGTGGAAACCACCACCGAGGCTGCACCGGAGACCAGCACGGCAGCTACTTCCAGTGCTTCCACGTCCGCTGCGCCCACGAGCTCTTCTTCCCCGAAGAGCTCCGCTCCTGCGACGAGTTCCGCAGCAGCACCCAAACCCGATGTGACAATGGCGGCAAATACGCTCCTGCTCTTGGATACCTCTTCGGCCATGGCGCCAATGTACGGACCTGTATCCAAAGCCTTGGGCAACACTGCTTCTGACCTAGCCGCGGACGGCGGGGCAGTCTCGTTGTGGAACTACTCCTCTCCTATTTCTGAGACCGCCACGGTTGGCTTCCGCCAAAATCTGGGCTTTGGTGATGGCAACGCTGTATCCGGAACGCTCGGTGGCTTTGGAACCGGCGGCGTTCCGCAAACGCGCAGCGCCGTTATAGCAGCTGTCGCCAATGCCGCCGATCAAGCCACAGGGACTGGCGACAAGGCGCGCGTGGTCGTGGTAACTACTGGTACCGAGCAGGACATGGATGACGCGCAATTCACGTCCGCTCTTGACGACGCCGCCTCTAAGGACGTTTCCCTCAGCGTCGTCCATGTCGGTGAAGGCAATGTCGATGCCGCACTGAAGTCCGCAGCTGATAGCTTCACCTCCGTTGACTCAGCCGATGAGGCCACGGTTTCTGGGGCGATTACTAAGGCCGCAGGGGTTTAATACGCGACTCTTTCTTTTCCAAGGCACCGAACGACGACTCGTTCGATGCCTTTATTGTCGACCGTAGTGACTACTGCTCCCCTACGCCGCGGAGCTACGGGCACTTTCCCAAATATAAGCTGAGAGTCGGCTCGGGCACTAGGCGCCTGGGCTCGACCTCGATACCACCAGCTACATAGCGCAGAGAGGAACTGTCTTGCATGGTGTACTCGTGGCGATAGAGATTAAAAATCCACCCTGCTTCCCCGTGAGCTGGGAAGCAGGGTGGATTCTGTGTGGACGAGCTTAGGAGCTCTTGCGCTTGCGGCGAGCAGCCAACTCGTCGAGGCCGACGACGTTGTCCTCGGCGAAGTCTTCGATGCGCTCCGAAGGGAAGGAAGAAATGGTGCCGGACAGTTCCTTCAAGATACCCGGAACTGCAATACCGAAGACGCCTTGGCCGCCGGCGAGCAAGTCAATGACCTCATCGTTGGAACGGCATTCATAAACGGTAGTGCCGTCGGATACGAGGGTCAGCTCTGCTAGGTCATTCACACCCCGATCCCGTAGGGACTCAACTGCCAAACGGATATTTTGCAGAGAGATGCCGGTATCCAACAGGCGCTTCACAATCTTGAGCACCAGTACATCCTTAAAGGAGTACAGGCGCTGGGAGCCGGAGCCGCGTGCCGTGCGGATGGAAGGGTTAACCAGGTTGGTGCGTGCCCAATAGTCAAGCTGGCGGTAGGTGATGCCGGCAACTTGGCAAGCGATGGGAACGCGGTAGCCCACCTCTTCGTCGGGTCCGACGTCAAAAAGCGATTCCTGCACGTAGGTGGATGCGGACTGGGTGTCCTCGTTAATGCTCACGTAATTACTCCAATGGGGTTTGTTGGAAGTTCTAAAGATCAATTAAAAGCCAAGCGCATACGCCCGTCAAGCGCTGCTTGCTCAACTGTCAAGTACAACTTTAGACTTCTCAAACCCCATTGTCACCATTAGTCACACGCGTGTCATTAACTTTTTTCGTCATCATCCCCTGAAAGAAAATCCTTTTCCTCCATGCCCAAAGACCTCATCATGGCTTCAAAATCAGCATCTGCCTGCGCATTTCCCGATGCAGAGGTCGAGGAATCTTTGTTTTCTCTGGTCTGCACATCATCGCCGGCGCCGGGGGTGGAAATTTCCAGGTCGAAGTACTCTTTCACGTCCGCATCGCTGGCATATACGGATACCTGGGCAAGAAGTTCCGCCTCGGCTGAAATAGGGACGTTGAAATATGCGGATACGGCAAGTGCGTCACTTAACCGAGAGTCATAAACCTCGCCGTTCGGAGCCTTAATGTCTACCATGAAGGTTCCCTGGTGGTAGTTGGCAATTTCAATGGCCTCTACCCCGCCAGTGCCCTCTAGTACCTCGCAGATAAGATCGTGCGAGGTGGGACGGTTTGGCTGGTGTCCGTCCAAGACTGCGGCCAGTTGCATACCCTCGATGGGAGAAATCCACACGGGTATCAAGCGGTTTTCTTCGGGCCAGCGCAGCACAGCGCACACATCGTCTTCGGGACCGACCTGGTGGATACCGTGGAACTCTAGGGATACATCACTCATAGCTACCACTCTCCCACAAAGACGGGAGCGGGTGTGTATTAGGAGTGGTATTCGTCGCGCAGATCCGACTTCACCAGAGTTGCGTGCAAAGACACCACGAGCGCGGTCATTTGCTGGGAGATTTCCTCCGCCTTCTGATGCGCGGTATCGGAGTTTGAGTGCGCCACTGGAGCCGCTGCCTGGGAGATCAGGTCTGCCTGTCGGCGGGCGTTGTTGCGCAGGGACTTGAGTTCACGGGAGCCGAAACCAAATGCCTTCAGCGCCACTGCGGCCGAGACAATGGCTACGTCGTCGGTATTGAAAAAGCCTGCGGCATCCGGGCGGATGAGGCCAAATTTAACCAGGGAGGCTACATCATCTTCGGTGGCACTAGCTTGGGTAGCTACCTCTACATCGGTCAGGCGGGTGACCACAGGGGCCTTAAACTGCTGCGGCGAGAGCAGGGTTTCCGCATTTCCTGCGGAAACGATGGCGGTCACCTGGCCGGAATCCATGGCTTCTAGCTGCTCACGGATAACCTTCAGCGGGGTATAGTTATCGCGCTGAGTGGTGAGAATATACCGCAGTCTGTCCACGTCTTCTTGGGTGAAGCGGCGATAGCCAGAAGCCGTGCGCTGTGGACTGATGAGCCCCTCAGATTCGAGGAAGCGAATCTTGGACACCGTGACGTCTGGGAATTGCTGATTCAGCGTTTCCAAAACCACGCCAATGGACATGGTCTTTGGCTTCTTAGCTTTAGGGCTGGTGCGGCGTACTGCTGCTGCCGAAGAATCTGCTGCGCTCACTGTGTCTATCTCTTAGGGGTACTGAAAGTTCTTATCGTGCCATAAGTAGACTACACCGCCCCTCCTGGTAAGGAAGCGCGGCTAGTCTACGTAAAAAATTAGCTCTGGTTAGCGATGAAAACCAAGCGGAACTTGCCAATCTGGATTTCGTCTCCCACCTCGAGGACCTGGGAGTTACGGGGCTCGCGGTTCACGTAGGTTCCGTTCAGGGATCCCACATCAACTACCTCAAACTTGCCGTCATCATTCTTGCGAAACTCCGCGTGGCGGCGGGACACCGTAACGTCATCGAGGAAGATATCTGCCTCGGGGTGGCGGCCGGCGGTAGTAGTCGCCTGATCCAGCAAGAAGCGGGCACCCGCGTTCGGGCCACGCTTGACCACGAGGAGAGCCTGACCTTCCGCCAGGTTGTCGGTGCCGGCAGCGGTAGCATCATTGCCATTAGCGCCGTTTTCCATCTCCTTGAGCAGGTCTGCGCGGAATACAGATGTGGTCTCTACCTGTGGTTCCGGGGTTCCGGTGTTCTCGCTCATTGTTACCTCCGGGGATTAGTTACGAGTTACTTATAACAATACTAGCGACTCATGTGAGTCCATGACTCCTTCGCGGGGAATTATTTCACCGGAAAATATTTCCGATGCCGCTCAGCACGGAATTTCCCTTGCCGGCAAGGGGGTTGTCGGAGACCATGTAGGTCCATGTAGCACTCGGACGAGCGAGGCCGGCGTCATCAAGGTGCGCCCCGGCGGCGTCGATAAGCACTGTGCGGAAAGTCTCCACAGACTTGTCGACGGCCCTCTGAGCCAAGTCCTTAAACTCCCTCACTGCAATGCGGTGGTACTCGTCGATCGGCGTCTCACGTGCGATGGCCCGCAGGTGGATCGACTCGCGCACATCGTCCATGAGCTCCAGGTGGTCGGCCCAGGCTAAGTCCAAATGATAGAGCATGATCTCACGCGCGGCCTTGATGCGAGCTTCCTCCGGAACCTCTGTTAGCTCTGCTGCGCGCTCCGGAGCGCGCTCGGATAGTTCCTGCCAGGCTTGATCAGTATCCAACAGCTTGGCTCGGCGCTCATCAATAATGATGCGCTGA
Organism: Corynebacterium sp. ACRPE; assembly: GCF_022347435.1. Lineage (NCBI taxonomy): Bacteria > Bacillati > Actinomycetota > Actinomycetes > Mycobacteriales > Corynebacteriaceae > Corynebacterium > Corynebacterium sp. ACRPE. The sequence goes on from NZ_JAKRNA010000011.1 coordinate 43,451, forward strand.
TCAGCTAGGAGCTGGTTATACTTCCAGGTCTGGGCATGAATTTCGAGCAGTTGGCCCTCGGTAACGCGCTGGCAGTGCGCTACAAAGTCGCTCACTCGCTTGGATTCAATGCGCCCGTCTTCTGCCGGTTGGGCACGCACAGTCTCGCCGTCGCCGCCTTGCTGGACTACATCGTCTTCGAGGGAGACGAAGAATAAGGACAGGCCCGGATCACCTTGCCGGCCTGCACGGCCGCGCAACTGGTTGTCCAAGCGGGCTGTGCGGTGACGGGAGGTACCGATAACCGCCAAGCCGCCCAGTTCCGCTACTGCATCGTGGTCAACTTCGTGAGCACCGCCCAGCTTAATATCGGTGCCGCGTCCGGCCATCTGGGTAGAGACGGTAACGCGTCCAATATCGCCGGCCTCGGCGACGATCTCTGCCTCCTGCTCATCATTTTTAGCGTTGAGCACATTGACATCGATGCCCCGCTCGCGGAGAGCATCCGCCAGATCTTCCGACTCGGCAACATCCTGCGTGCCCACCAAGATGGGCTGGCCCGTGGCGTGAATGGTGGCAATTTCCTCCACGATGGCGGCGGATTTATCATCGACGGTCGCAAAAATGCGGTCTTGCTCATCAAAGCGCTGCAGCGGCTTATTGCGGTCAATCACGGATACATGAAGATCATAGAACTGCCGCAACTGATCGGTCGCCTCCACCGCGGTACCAGTCATGCCGCACACCAATGGATAACGCCGCATAAGTTCTTGCAGCGTGATGGTGTCGAGGATGCGCCCGCCTTCGGAAACCTCTAGGCCTTCCTTGGCTTCTACTGCCGCTTGGAGCCCGTCGGGCCAGCGTTGTAGGTCGGCAACGCGGCCCCTAGAGGCGTCGATAAGCTGCAGCTTGCCATCCGCCACGATGTAGTGGATGTCTCGGATAAGCAGGGCCTTGGCATGCAGGGCGAGGTTGACCTTCACCAAGATGGTGCCGATATTCTCCTCCGAATAGAGCGAATCAATGCCCAATTCCTGCTCCACGCGGCGGGCACCGTTCTCGGTCAGCTGAACGGTGCGGCCGTCCTCAGAGATGGAATAGTCCAGCTTTTCGCGCAGGCGGGAAACCACATTGGTGATGTGCCCGGTGGGGGCTTCACCCGGCCGATTACCGGCCAGCACTAGGGGCACAAGGGCCTCATCCACTAGGACGGAATCGGCTTCATCCACGAGGGCAACGTCGCCGGCGGCCTGCACCGTGTGAGAGCGGTCGGTAATTTGATTATCGCGGAGCAGATCAAAGCCCAGCTCGTTGACCGGTGCGTAGATAATATCCTGCGCATAGGCAGCGCGGCGCTCGTCCGGTGTCATGCCCTCCGTCACCGAGGCAACGCTTAAGCCAAAGAACTCCACGACAGGGCGCATCCATTCGGCGTCGCGGGCAGCGAGATAGTTATTGACGGTGACAACGTGGACGCGTTTGCCAGTCAACGCGAAACCTGTAGCCGCCATGGCGCCCACCAAAGTCTTGCCTTCGCCGGTTGCCATTTGGATGACGTCTCCGGTGAGCAGGCGCAGGACTGCCTGGGATTGCACGTTGAAGGGATGCATGCCCAGGGTGCGCTCGCACGCTACTGCTAAGGCCGCGAGGAACTGCGCCTTATCGGCGATCTCGCCGCCTTTCACGGCATCGCGTGCAGCTTGGGCTACAGCTGTGTCGTCCTGCTGGACCAATGCCCGTGCCGCTTCATCGGCTGAACCCACGATGGCCTTGGATTTCTTATCGTTACGCTCGCTTTGCGAACCCATTGCCTTCCAGAACCAATCGAACGCGCCCATACCTCATCCTCCTTATTTGGATTGCTCCTATCGACTGTAGTCAACCTGGTATGGCTTGCGGGTAAGAGGCCCGTTATTCTAGTTCTCATGCAATCCGTCAACGTTAAGCTGCCTTCGAGCCGGGGTACCGAGATGGCCGGAACCATCGACTTCCCGGACTCTCCCCCGATCGCCTACGCCATCTTTGCCCATTGCTTCGCCGGCTCCCGCCACACTCCCGGTGCTGCCCGCACCGCGAAGCAGCTCACCGAGTTCGGCATCGCCACTTTGCGTTTCGATTTTCCCGGCCTTGGCCAGTCCGCCGGTGAATTTGGCGATACTACTTTTAGCCAGAATGTTGACGATATCCATGCCGCTGCCGCCTGGCTAACGGAGAACTACTCTGCCCCACAATTGCTCATGGGCCACTCGTTAGGTGGCGCCGCTGCGTTGAAGGCGGCCACCACCATGAAGTCACTTAAGGCGGTAGCCACCATTGGCGCTCCCTTTGATCCTGCCCACTCCGTGCTGCACTATGCGGACAAGATCGGCGAGGTCGACGCCAACGGCGAGGTGGAAGTCATCCTCGGCGGCCGCGGCCTTATCATTTCCCGCAAGTTCCTCGAGGACTTGGCGGATACTAACCCCGAGGAATACCTGCCCAAGCTCCGCAAGCCGCTGATGGTATTGCACTCGCCCATTGACCAGACGGTGGGTATTGACAATGCGCAAAATATCTTCCTGCTCACGCGCTACCCCAAGTCCTTGGTTTCTTTGGACAAGACCGATCACCTTCTCACCAAGCAGGGCACGGCCGCCCGCGCTGCGGATCTCATCGGTGCATGGGCCGAGCAGTTCATCGTTCCTGATTACCGCCCGGAGGAAGTAGGCACCGACGCCGCCGTTGCACAGCCGGCCACCGGCACCAAATTCGGCGTAGTCGTCCGCCACAATGACCATAGCCTCAGCGCCGACCGCACGAAGAAGAATGGCGGCAAGGGTAAGGGCTTTACCGCCGAGGGTCTTATTATGTCCGCCCTGGCTACGGCCGCGACCCAAGCAATCAAGGCTGCCGGCAAGAAGCTTGCGCTTGACGACGTCCACGTGAGCATCACCCAAACCGGCCCCACCAGCTTCGAGCGCCGCATCGAGCTTAAAGGGAACCTGTCTGCATCAGAAGAATCCACGCTGCGCTCTGCAGCGAAGGACACCGACGTTGAACGCATGCTCGGCAACGTCACCATCGTGGACGTGGACGCGCACTAATGGCAGCCTTTGATTCCTCACGCCGCTGCCCGTGCGGCACCGGCCTGACCTACGGCGAGTGCTGCGGCAAGTACCATGCCGGCACCAATGCGCCTACCGCAGAGGCCCTCATGCGTTCGCGCTTTAGCGCGTTTGTTACCGGCGACGAAGCCTATCTGCTCCGTACGTGGGATCCCGATACTCGCCCTGCAACCCTTGACTTGGCTGATTCCCCCGTCCGGTTTTATCGCCTCGATATCCTGGATACCCAAGCAGGCGGATTGCTCGATAATTCCGGCGAAGTGGAGTTTGAGGCCTTTTATAAGGGAGCAGCCGTTGGCTCACAACGCGAGCGGTCGTCGTTTCGCCGCGTCGGCGGCGCTTGGGTCTACTCCAGCGGCGAGTTTTAGCGCAGGTTACACCCCAAATTTCACAGTAGAATCCTACTGATGTAATCTAGACAAGTCGCACAGTTCGACGGCGGGCTATGGCGCAGTTTGGTAGCGCACTACACTGGGGGTGTAGGGGTCGCAGGTTCAAATCCTGTTAGCCCGACAAAAAGTTCAGCCGGCACCGTGAAGGTGCCGGCTTTTTCTATTCTGCTTTTACACCGCGAGCAAGATCGCAATTCCTAACAGAATTAAAACCGCTGGAAACAGTACGCTTTCCCACTTTTCCAGTGCTTCTGCAATGCCCGGCCGCGTGGCTACAAACCGCGCTGCCCACACTAGGGGCGCCACGAGGATTACGAAGACCACGCAATAAGTCGCAACCTCAGCCGGCGTAGAGGTGGTAAACACTGGTACATAGACGCCGATATTGTCGCCACCGTTGGCAAAGGTCACCCCGGCTACCGCAAGTGCGCTCAGCCTCTTACCCGAAACATCCTCATCGTCATCCTCACCCCGGAATGCTTGCCACGCTGCCCATAGGCCTAGAAGCAATGGAATGAGGCCAAAGTAGCGAATCAATTCCTCAGGTAATACGGCATTGAAGCCCAATCCGACAATGGCCGAGGCCGCTAGTATGCCGAGAAAACCCACATACTGACCTAGCAGAATCGCGGGCGTCGTGCCCTTGCGACCAGCACCACGGGCGAAGAAGAGGGACAACACCACAATGTCATCGATGTTGGTGGCCATGAATAGTCCAGCAGCTGCTGCGAGAGTAGTAAGCACTCTCCTACCTTATCGCGTCATGACACTTGTCATGAAAATGTAATGACAGGGTCTATACATCATTCTTGCTGGCTACGGATACTTTCCAGGTATGAGCACTTTAAGCCCATCTACTGCACAGCCGCCAGCCATCGACGTATCCGGAGTAAGCAAATCCTTTGCTAGTAAATCCTCCAGACCTATCCGTGCGCTCAGCGATATTTCCTTCAGCATCGCCCAAGGCGAGATCGTAGGCCTACTAGGCACCAATGGAGCAGGTAAAACCACCCTATTTGATCTCATCCTCGGGCTCACCACACCCACCTCCGGCAACATTTCCGTGCTCGGACACACACCGCACGCTGCGATCCGCGCAGCGCAGATTGGAGCCGTGCTGCAAACCGGTGGCCTGCTACCCGAGCTCACAGTCCAGGACACCCTAAAGATGATTTCCTCTGCCTTTCCCCATCCCCTTCCCATCGGAGAAGTTGCCAAACAAGCAGACCTAGACCGGATCCTGCACCGCCCAGTAGGAAAATGCTCTGGTGGCGAGCAACAACGTGTGCGATTCGCCCTCGCTATTTTGGGCAATCCCCAAATCCTATTGCTCGATGAGCCAACAGCTGGCATGGATGCGAAAACGCGCCACGAGTTCTGGTCCACCATGCACAAACAAGCAGACCACGGACGCACCATTGTCTTCGCTACGCACTACCTCGAAGAGGCAGACAATTTTGCAGAAAGGATAATTCTCCTACACGAAGGAAAGCTGCGAGCCGATGCAAAGGCCACAGAACTGCGCGAACATTCAGGCAAGCGCATAGTCGAGGCGAAGTTCGACGGCACACCTTTAAATGCGAAAGAGCTACCCACCGTCGCCGAGATTTCCTTGTCTGGCGGCTACGCCCGGATGACCACCAGTGACTCCGATGTACTTGCGAAATTCCTTCTCAACCACACCTCGGCCCATGACCTGACTATTCGCAAACACTCCTTAGAGGACGCATTTCTTGCTTTGACAGCATCCCAGTCCTAACCCGTCACTCCGTTGGCCACTTCGTGAAAGGAACATGCCATGACCACACAAGCTGTAACGACCAGTGCGCGCACTCTCCGGTTTGCCACTCACAACCTGCTGCGCCTTCGTCGCAACCTTACTCCGCTGTTTTTCAGCACCATCTTGCCGGTATTTTTCTACCTTCTCTTTGGCACCATGATGGATTTTGGCGATACCTCCTTTAAGGGAGGAAACTTCGCCGCCTTAGAGATGATCAGCATGGCTCTTTACGGCGGCGTCGCAGGTTCCGTGTCTGCCGCTGGCTCCGCCGTGACCGCTGCGAAGACTGGGTGGGAGCGCCAATTAGCACTTACTCCCCTACACGCACGGCAGATTCTGTGGGCAAACCTCATATCAATCGGCTTTCAGGCACTGCTCCCCATAACCGCGGTGTTTATCACCGGTGCCATGACACAAGCTGCAATGCAACCACACCAATGGGTTTTAGCCTTTATCGCCTGCGTCCTAGTTTCCATTCCCTTTGGCTTTTATGGCTTGGTGTGGGCCATGGCTTTGCCCACCGACAATTCTGTCGCAATCGCCTCGACCTCCGTTGTCCTCTTCCTCTTTGCCGCCAATGTATTCACTCCACTTACCGAGCCGCTGATGGAATTGGGCCGCTTCACTCCCCTCTTTGGCCCGGTCGTGCTCGCCCAGTGGCCCCTTGCAGAAGGCATGCAGATTCTCAACGGGGAGGAAGGCACCGTGTCGCACCCCATGTGGGCCGCATGGTTAAACTTCGCGGTATGGACGACCATCTTTCTCACAGCTTGCCAGGTCCTGCGCTCTCGCGACAAGGCGCGCCGCTAATGGGCCCCTTTCGCAAGCCGTGGCGTGGTTTTAGACTCAACAGCGCTCTTTTTGCCAGCGTATGGTTGGTCTTCCTCATTCCCGGGTTGGTGATGACCTTTGCCGCGCCGGGCACGACGCTCACTGAACGAATTGGGGCTTCTGCGTGCGTTTTAGCGTTTAGTGCTGTCTACTTCTTTTCTTTTGGCGCAGTGGGCTACTACCCACGCGGATGGCGGTTAGGACAGCGGATCGGGCTTTACTGGGTGTCACTCGCGGTCATCGCAGCGGCATCAATTGGTTTCTTCGGGATAATAGCCGTCACGTATGTGCCTTACCTTGCGGCGCTGCTCGGCTTTAACCTTCCGCTACGACGAGCATTTGCGCTTACCCTGCTAATGGGGACCGTGCTCGCCACCACCACGTGGTTCTTCGCTCCTGAAAGCACCGGCTGGGCCCTGATAATCCTCTTCGCCTGGCCGATACTACTAGTGCTGTTAGGTACATTTTTCCAGCGCGAAGATAGCCGCGCTGAATTGGAACATGAATTGGACTTGGCACGCCAACGCGAGGACATCGCTACCGATGTTCACGATCTCTTGGGCCACTCTTTAACCGTTATCAACCTCAAATCAGAGCTTGCCCGCCGGCTAATAGATTCGGATCCGCAACGGGCGCAGCAGGAGCTCCAGGAGGTGAGCACGCTTTCTCGGAGAGGCTTGGCGGAAGTCCGCTCCACAGTAACCCGGATGCGCATGCCTACTTTTGAAGGGGAAATCCACGCGGCTCACAGGGCTCTCGACACTGCCGGCATTGTGTCGTACTTGCCCTCTGCTGCCAATAGCGCTGGGCTTTACGACGCCGAATTTTCCTGGGCTCTGCGAGAGCTGATCACAAACGTGGTCCGCCACTCGGGTGCAGCGCACTGTTGGGTCCAGGTGACAGGCCACCAACTCCAAGTGGTGGACGATGGCTGCGGGTTTGACGCTGACGAAAGTCTTTCTCGTGCCCACGGTGGGATTGCCGGTTTGCGCAAGCGCATAACAGATGCTGGCGGACAGCTGCTCTTTGCGCGCCGCAATGGCTGCACTTTGGCCTTGGTTACTATGAATGGCGACACGGATTTTCTTCCTCTTACTACCGCCGGAGGCTCGGGCAATGACTAATCCCATCCGAGTTCTCATTGCTGAGGACCAATCATTGGTGCGTGGGGCGCTAGTTGCCCTCTTGGACGCAGAGCCAGATATCAGCGTTGTGGCTGAGTGCGCAACGGGCGTGGAGGTTGCGGGGTTCGTCGCCAAGCATGGCGTCGACGTTGCGCTACTTGATATCGAAATGCCCGGTAAAAGCGGTCTTGATGCGGCCGCTGAGCTTGAGGACACGGGTTGCCGCAGCCTGATTGTCACGACCTTTGGGCGCAGTGGCTACGTCAAACGTGCTTTGGAAACGGGCGTAGCTGGCTTCGTAGTCAAGGACACCCCACCCGAACAACTTGCCGAAGCCATTAGGCGAGTGCACGCCGGTCTAAAGGTCATTGACCCTGCACTGGCCCAAGAGACAATTTTCACGCCCGACAATCCACTAACCGCACGCGAAAAGGAGGTCACACGTCATGTCTTGGAGGGCAGCGACACCCGCCAGATTGCCGGACAACTTCACCTGAGCACTGGCACAGTGCGCAATATTGTCTCTTCCCTTATCGCCAAGACAGGAACTGGGAACCGCTTTGAGGCAGCAACTACGGCACATGCCCGGGGATGGATATAGAAAGGGGATCCCGCTGCGGGTCCCCCCTATTGCTTGGTTTCCTATTCTGGCTTCTTTAGCTCAAGGACATTGACCATGCCCTGAAGAACCACGTCCATCACCTTGGAAGCTAGGTTGAAGTAGAAATCAGCCGAGTGATAGCGCAGGGCTCCTACGGTACTCAACTGCGAGAGACCGTGGATGGAAGCCCACAGCGCCGCAATTTGGGAAAAGAGAATCCATGGCGATCGTGGCCCATTCGACTCAGAAATAGCATCGCGCACCAGATTCATGATGAAGGTAAAGGCCTTACCCATATCAAATGGTTGCTCAGTATCGCCGGGCTCATCGAAAGAGACGGGGACAATCGAGCGGCTTGATACCTCAATGAGGGCAACGAAGCCGACGGGGTCTTCCAGCGCAAACTCCAAATATCCGAAGCCGGTTGCCTTAATATAAGCCAACCCGTGGGATCCTTCCGGCACGGCCCGGTTCTGACGCATGATCGCTAGCGTATTGGCTTCATCCAAAAACTCTTCCAAAGACCGCAGCAGGTGAGAATTACCATCGAAGAGATGCTCCGCATCTGCCAAATCTACGCCTGCTCGTGCAGCAGCAGAGCCGAGATGCAAGCTAGGAAGACCGTTATAGGCAATCTCTTCGGCCGCACCACGGAAGATGGCTGCACGCTTTTCCTCAGCAGTAGTCTTTGGCAGGTCCTTGGCTGCTGTAGTAAATGGTTCCGCTGGCTCTCCAACGAGTGCTAGCGGTTCAAAGGGCGCAATCTTCCCGTCACGCAGGCTATCTTCCAGCCCAGAGAATAAAGTCTCAATGCAAGCATTGAAGGTCTGCTTCTTCGCCGTGGGCGAGAGGTGACGCATAATGCCGAACGTGGCCAAGTGGGTAATACCCTGCAGCTCAGACAGGAAAGTAAGGGCTTGGATCACTACCAAGCGGTGATCAAAATCGCCGCGTGCTGCAATGGCGGCTTCCCGCATGTGCTCAAGCATCCAGCGGAATGTGGGCGGGAAGGCATCAAAGCTTTTCCCCTCCTCGATGCCTTCCTCAAAGTTGGGAAAACTCGTTGCCGTCTCGCAGTTGTTATAGACGGAGAAGTAAGTGGGGTTTTCAACAGCCCAGTTGAAGTAGCCCTTGGCAGACTCGCGAAGTTTCTGAATCGCGGTCGCGTCACCCGGCAATTTATCGAGTGCCTCGAAAGACGCTACTCGGAGACGCTCATCCAAGAACCGGCTGGTCTGAATGTAAAGGTCGTGGTCATCTTCAAAGAAAGACTTAGCTTCATCGACTGGAACCGCGATCTTCTCCGCCACAGCACAAACCTTTAAGGCGTCGCGCCCGCCCTTAGCTAGGATCCGGGCACCCTGCTCCAGCAACCGCTGCTTAGTTGAGCCCGCATGGGAAACGGTGCCTTCAAGATTGTTCACAAATATAATCCTAGCGATTTCATGCAAAATTGCTTGGGATACGTTCACTTTATAAGTTGAGTCACCCACGAAAAGGTGGGAGCGCCAATATAGACCTTTGCCAGCTTTATGCCGCTGGTCTTTATATAGCTTTGGCCCCCTACCCTTGCGGGCTGGGGGCCAAAATAGAAAGTAGGCATTCGCCCTTTAAGCGGGCGGAAGCTATTTACTCGTTACCGAGCTTGTCGTCAGCTGCGTCACGAGCCTTGTCGATCTGATCTGCCTTGTCCTCGCCCAGCTTGCCCTTAGCTGCGTCAGCTGCCTTGTCCAAGCCCTTGTCGCTGAGCTCTTCGCCCTTGTCGGAGTTCAGTGCGTCCTTTGCCTTATCGAAGATACCCATGTGGTTTTCCTTTCTTCTAGTTCTAGCTTTATCTAAAAGCTGCCGTGTCCGGCAACACACCCCAACGTACCGACACTTGGGCCAACATGCCACCGAAAAGTCTCTTTGGTCACTAGACCAAATATTCTGCCGCCCCACAGCGCGATTGTTCTCAGGGGGCATCCAGATGCTCCGCAGCCTATCGAACACCCAATAAGGCCTGCTGCTTTAGCCCTTCCCTAGCGAAGTATAAGCAAAATCAGGGTGCACAATTTAGCTTCAGGCCAATTTTCCTCAGTCTTGCAAATGATAGCGTTAGACGGTATCGACGATTTACCAACGAAGGCTTCGCACCATGGCTTCAACTACCCCAGCGCCACCGTCCACTTCGGAGGCGGCAACGGAATTCTTTGGCTTAGTATGGCCGGGCAAAGAGGCTGCCCGAGCAGCCGCCAGCGCGCCGCTGACGCAACGTTTCACGCGTGATTCTGCGCTCAGCACAGCCTGCGACACGGACAACGCGATTATTGCGGCAGATAACCTTCCGGTTCTGCAAGGGCTTGCCAACCGCGGGGAACTCTTTGACGTCATCTATATCGACCCGCCTTATAATACCGGCAAAGACTTTGTCTACCGCGATAACTATCGTTTACGCCGTCAAATGCGTTCCGGAAGCTATGCAGAATGGCACTCGCAATGGCTGTCGATGATGCTTCCCCGACTCATCTTGGCCCGAGACGTACTTTCCGCACAAGGTTTCATTTTTGTCTCCATTGGAGAAGACGAAGTGGCCAATACGCGCAAGGTACTCGATGAAGTTTTTGGAGAGGAGTGCTTTGCTGGCCAATTGATTTGGAAGAAGGCAGGAACCGGCAAGAATGATTCTAAGTACGCAGTGGTAGAGCACGAATATATTCTGTGCTACGCCCGTACTCCTGATAATCCTGGATTCAATGTCGATCTCCAAGGCTATACTTCCACGAAATACAACCATGAGGACGACAAAGGGAAGTACTCCTTGGTGCGTTTGGACTCTAAGACCCTTGGGTACCTTCCCTCCCTCGACTTCCCTATCACCGGGCCCGATGGCAAGGAATATTGGCCGGACCAGCCGGTGGGAAAAGAAAAAGTCGCCCGTTGGCGCTGGGGCCGAGATAAGGTTGAACAGCGCTTCGATGAGCTCGTCTTCCGGCGAGGTTTTGTCTATACCAAGAACTATCAAAAGGTGGGAGCGCGCCCACGCTCCATCTTGGACGGGGAGCGCTTTGGGGTGACCCGCACTGGCCGGCGCGATGCTGAGGACGTCATGGGGCTAGAGGGTGTTTTCGAGTTTCCCAAACCGGTGCGCTTGATTAAGCACCTCATTTCCATTGCGGGTGGAAAGGATGCGCGCGTCCTTGACTTTTTTGCGGGCTCCGGCACCACTGCACAGGCGGTAGTGGAACTCAATAACGACGATGGGGGCACTCGGTCTTTTCACCTTGTGCAAATTCCAGAGCCTACCTCCCCGCGTAGCGCTGCTCATCGCACGGGCTTTTCTACCGTTGCAGATATTTGCATTGAAAGGGTGCGCAAGGTTCCAGGCGCATCCTTTCAGGTCTATAGACCGGACTAAGTCTGTGCGGTACCAGACGGGCGACCGGGAATGCCGAAGAAGTCTAGGACGCGATCGGTAGCGAAGAATTTACCTACTTCATTGTGCGCATCTGCTGTACCACCAGGCCATACGTGTGAGCCTCCGGCGATACGAATGTGTTCCAGCGGTGCGGTACAGCCGCTCCACTTCATATCGAGTGCATTGTTAACCAGGCGGGTCGTATCGACCTTGGTAGAGCAACCATTACGTTTACGGTCTTGTTCCAGCACGGATTCCACGGAATAATACTTGGTCTTATGGCGCGTTCCACCGTAGTAACCCACCACGGGGTCCACGGTGCCGTGCATATCCAATCGCCCGACGGGGGAATGAGCGCAGTCTTTGAGAATATCTTTGTAGTAGGCAGCGGAAACTGTAGCTACGGACTTAAAGACATCGGGCATCTGACAGGCCAGGTAGGCGGCAAACCCGCCGCCGTTCGACATGCCGGTGGCAAAAATTCGGGAGTCATCTACCCGATATGTTGCTCGAACGGCACCAATGATGTCGCGAACAAATTTTTTGTCTTCTGCTGTTGACGTCTTGGCATAGGGAGCAGGGCTCCATGCCTTCTTTTTGCCTTCCGCGAAAACGGTGATGGCATCAGCGGCATCGAGGCGGGAATAGCCGCGGAGATTTTCGGCAGATTGTCCCCAGCCTGGAAAGGCCAGGACGATGGGCCACTTTTTATCCCCCGTATAGTCCTTGGGCACGCTGAGGATGAAGGAACGGCCCGAGGGAAGATTAACGGTGGTATAGCTTCCTGGCTCGGGTCCACTCAGCGGTGCGGAGGTTGGAATCCCTAGGTTTTTCGTCTCAGTTGGGACTGCTTGGGGCGCGGAGTCGGGCGAATCGGCCGAACATGATGCGCCGGCAACCGCAAGGAAACTCACTGCTACCGCACCGACCACGGCCCGTAGCGACCTCGCGTTCATCTTTGTCGTCCCTTCTGCCATGCGGTCCATAGTTGCTTATAGCGGCCACCATAATCTAACAGTTCGTGGTGACTGCCTTGCTCCACCACCCGCCCGTTATCCATCACGGCGATGCTATCGGCTCGTGCGGCCTGATCTAATCGGTGCGCCACTACCAGTGATGTTCGCCCACGGGTGACCTCTACGGCGGCTTCTTCCAGAGCTCCTGCCCCCACCGATCCGGCTTCTGCGGTGGCCTCATCCATGATGACGATCTTGGGATCTAAAAGCAATATTCGCGCCAGCGCTAGTTGCTGCGCTGCTACTGGGTCAAGGTGGATTCCCCGAGCACCAATGACCGTATCTAGGCCCTCTTCTAGCTGCAGATACCACTGTGCGCCGACGCGCTGTAGTGCATCTTCCATTTGTGCGTCTGAGGCTTGCGGGGCGGCCAATGACAAATCTTCGCGCAGGGTTCCTGAGAATACGTGAACCTCTTGGGAAATCATCGCTAAACGCGCCACCCTTTCGGAATCAGAAAGGGCCGATACCTCTACTCCATCCACCAAGACTGTTCCGGTAGCCGGGACTCGCAGTCCGGCTAGAAGAGCTGCGACCGTGGTCTTTCCCGCACCAGAAGCTCCCACTAAAGCTACGGTGTGTCCAGCAGGAAACTTAAGGTTTACGTCCCTAACGGCCCAGCCGCCGTCTTCGTAGCTGAAGCTCACTTCTTTTAATTCGGCAACTCCACCTGGGGTCGGGGCGCCAAAGTCTGGCACCGCCTGTGGCGGATCCATAACCACCCCAACTATCCGAGACAGGGAGGCATAGCCGGATTGAACGGTATCGATGACCCGCATCAATCCCATGAGCGGACCGCGCAAGCGAATAAGAAGGAGCATGGCCGCGGTGACTGCGCCAACGGTGAGCGCCCCAGCCTGCACCACCCAAAAGCTAACGACCAGACCACAGACCAGCATGACTAACTCAATGACCGTCATCCATAGCTGCAGGACCATCATTGTCCTTCGCGCGGCGTACCCTTTGTCCACCACCTCGGCGGAGGCACGTTCAATCCCGACGTGCATCTGGTCTTCCATGCCAAAGGCGCGCACAGTCTTTCGCCCGCGAATTGCCTCCAGGAGCCTGCGTGCCCGTTCCGCCATGGCAGCGCGTTCGTCGGTATAGCGCTGTGGAGCGCGCTGCAGGTACTGGCGCGCAGCAATGAAATATAACGGCGTAACTGCGCCTACTACCAGTAGGTATTGCCAGTTGAGGCTGACTAGTGCCACCCCGGTGGTTGCGATGGCGAAGGCAGATTTCGCCAGCACGGGGACGGTCTCGGTTACGGCAGCCGATAGTTCTGCTACATCATCGGTAGAGCGAGAGACCAAATCCCCAGTGCCGGCTTCCTCCACCCGGTGGGTAGGCAGGCGAAGAGCGGTAGAGACCATATCTTCCCGCAAAGCGGAGATCACTCTTTCGCTCAGGCGTGAAAGGACATAGAACCCCGCTGCAGAAAACAGTGCGGAGACCGCGGCCACCAGCACCAGCGAGATGCCGATGGGCACAATGGCGCCCTGAGTAATGACAGCATCAACGATCTTTCCCAATAAGATGGGGATCGCTACATTGCTACCGGCGCCTGCGGTAAGCAAGGCTAAGGCCGCTGCGGCTTGGGGGCGGGCACCGGGGACGTCGGAAAGCTGGCGGCCCACTTCCTTACGCACTTGGGGCCAGGAGGCCGTAGGAAACCGCATCATAGCTCCGCCCCCACTGCTGCCCACGCCGGCGAGGTGGTGAAGACAAGCGTGGGCTTAGGCCCGCGGTGATACGCCACCCGCTGGGCAATTTCCTGCTCGGTCACCGAATCCACCGCGGTAGTTGGATCGGCCAAAATTAAGATCTCTGCGTCGGCAGCAAGGGCTCGTGCCAGCGCCACGCGCTGTTGCTGTCCACCAGAAAGGTTTCGGCCGCCCTCTCCCACCTCGCGATCCAACCCGCCCGGGATATCTTCCCCTGCAGCCACGTAGAGGGCTCGTTGTGCACTCGCGCTATCCGGATGAATATTGTCCCGCACGGTTCCCTCGAAAAGCATAGTTTCGTGTGGAACAACCAAGAATCGCTCGCGCGGCAAGAAGACGAGATCCTCTGGAACAGGTTCGGGTACCACGTTGACCCCAGGAGCGAGGGCTGGAACCTGCGGTTCGCTCTTTTCCACCCCGGGGGCGGCAAGGAGGGCGGTAATGCGCTCAGCGCTTGCCTGTGCGGCCGCCCACCGCGAGGCGATATTTCGGCCCAGCATCGTCATCGGGGTGATAATGAACTGCGTAAGGCCGATGACCGTAATGAGTTCACCTACGCTAATCATGGAACGCACGGCCATCGCCCCTGCGCCAATGCCCACTGCAATGACGTGAACCGAGCCCAAAATCTCCGTAGTCGCATTAAGGCGCGCTTGGGCACCATTGGCTTCTACCGTCTGCACATAGGCGGCACCAGACACCGCGGAATAACGCCTACTCACTGTGGCTACAGCGCCCAGGCCCTTAAGGATCCGCAGGCCTTGGACCACATCGGTGGCCATGGAGCTGGCCTTCGCCAACGCCGCTTGGCGGATTCCGGAACGCGTACGCAGAGGCTTTGCCGCGCGCACTGAGCCCCACACCATGAGCGGACCGCCGCACAAAATGGCGATGCCTAAAGGCAGGTTAATACGGCTAGCCATGATCGCCACATACACAATGGCGGTGATCTCAGCGACGGGAAAGACCGTCATCATGACGGCATTCTGCACGCGCCGTGCGTCTGTGGAGGCGATGGCAAGCAGCTCGCCGGCGCTGCGGGGCTCACCTGCGATGCCCCGCGGATCCTGAATCCTATCCGTGATTGCCATGCGGACATCGTGCCCAATTACTAGCATGGCTCGCGCGTTGAGGCCGCGTCCAAACCATGCGGCTATGGCATTAAGACCAAAAGCTGCCCCCAATACCACCAGCCACATGCCTAGTCGGTCGACGGATCCTTTCGACACAGCTTCATCAATGGCATGTCCCACGATCACTGGAGTCAATCCGTTAAGCAGAAAAGAGACAGCCATGCAGAGTGCGGCCGGCACAGTGAGTGCCGGACGAGAAAAGACGGTCTTTAGCAGCCACCTGGGATCTGATGGTGCAGGAAGTGTCCTCATAGGCTGCCATTCTAATTCGCGGTAGGTTAGATGGGCTATGTCGACTCACCGCCCCGATCCCAGCCACTTCCCTAGCTACCGCAAGGCCTCCACTAGACAAGGCCCTGGCTTCCGCGATGCCGCGCAACGTACCGCTTCTGCCCAGGCCTTCCGCCGCGGCGCGAGCACCTATCACGATGTGCGCCCCGGCTATCCGGACGAGGTTTCTGCCCTTATTGCTGACGCCCATACCGTGGCCGATATTGGCGCTGGTACTGGAAAACTCACCGAGTCCCTACCCAATACTCGGGTTTTGGCTCTGGAGCCCTCCGCCGATATGGCTGGAATCCTCGCAGCCCACCTCCGCCTGCCAGTCCTTCGTGCTACGGCCGAAAACACCGCGCTTGCCGACGCCTCCTTAGACGCCGCCTGCCTCGCCCAAACCTGGCACTGGGTCGACGTGCCAGCCGCCTGTGCAGAGCTTGACCGCGTCCTCGCGCCGGGCGGGAAGATTCTCTTGGTGTGGAATACGCTCGACGTCAACGCGGACCCCTGGATCCTGCGGCTGTCTCGCATCATGCACTCCGGCGATGTACATAAGCCAGGCTTTTACCCGGACTATACGGCGCCGTGGTCTTTGGACCGCGAGCTGCGCTTGACCTGGGAGAACGAATTAACTCCCGAACAGCTTCACCAGCTGATGCACACCCGATCCTATTGGCTGCGCAATGGCGAAGACATCCATGAACGTATGACCCACAACCTGGATTGGTACCTCTACGAGCACATGGGATTTAAGCCGGGGCAAAAACTACGCATCCCGTACCGCACGGATGCCTTCGTGCTGGTACGGGATTCGGATTAGAGCAGGACCTGCGCCAGTAGCGAGCCCACCACGCACGAGGTGAACACCGAGATGGCGCCGGGAACGAGGAAGGAGTGGTTAATGACGAACTTGCCAATGTGGGTAGTTCCCGTGCGGTCGAAGCCGATGCAGGCTAGGTCCGAAGGGTAGGTTGGCAAGATGAAGTAGCCGTATGCTGCGCCGTAGAAACCAACGATAATGGCGGGATCGATGCCGAGCTGCAGGCCAATCGGAGCGATGGCAACCAGGGCGGCGGCCTGGGAGTTAACCAGCTTGGACACGATGACCAGCACCACGGCGTAGGCCCACGGGGCGGCCTCCACCACGGACCCGAGGTTGGACTCCAGGGCATCGATATGGGCTTCGAAGAAGGTATCTGCCATCCATGCCACACCAAAGACGGAGAATACTGCGGTCATACCGGCCTTAAAGACTGGCGTGGCCGCGATCTTCTTCGGGTCTGGCTTGCAGGTGAGCAGGATGATTGCGCCGGCAACAAGCATGACCATTTGGATAACCAGGTTCATCGACAGCGGGCTCAACTCGCCATCCTCACCCGGGACGAGGGGGCGCAGGAATTCGAACGCACCTAGCGCCACCACGCTGGCGATAGCCACGAGGAAGATAACCACCGCACGCTTTGCTTCTGGCGAAAATTCTTCATCCATCAGCGATCCGGTGGATTGGTGAATGCTTTCTGCAAACTCCGGATCCTTCATTCGCTCCTGGAATGCCGGGTCCTCGTCCAAGTCCTTGCCGCGGCGCAGCGACCACAGCGAGGCAAGAATGACACCGGCAAGCGAGGCGGGCATAGCCACCATGAGGATCTGCGGAATGGAATAGGCGTGGTCGATAGCACCGGCATTTTCCGCGATGATGGACGCTAGGGATACGGTGGCCACAGATACTGGCGAGGCCGTAATACCCATCTGAGCCGACGTCGATGCCACGGCCATGGGGCGCTCTGGGCGGATGCCCTTCTTCAGGGCAATATCCTTGATGATCGGAAACATCGTGTACACGACGTGACCCGTACCGCAAAGAACCGTCAGGAACCAAGTAGTCAGCGGCGCGAGGATGGTAATGCGCTCTGGGTGGGCGCGGAGAAACTTCTCGGCAAATTGCATCATCACTTCGAGGCCGCGCGCCTGCTGCAAGGTGGCGGCGCAGCCGATGACCGCAATGATGGTCAGCATCACGGATACCGGCGGCTCACCCGGGGCGAGGCCGAAGACAAAGACCATGAGCATCAAACCGATGCCGGAAATAAGACCAAGTCCGATGCCACCATAACGAGTGCCCAATAGCAGGGCGCTGAGGATGATGATGACCTGGAGCACGATGGCCAGAATTGAAGCTGGCGCAATTACGCTGGCTAACATGCTGAGCCTTCCATCACGAGAGAGTTTTTGACTGGTTATATCCTATCCAGACCCACATGAACGGACATAAACGGAAAGGCGAGCGAATTCTCACACCGTGTCTCGGTGCAATAATCGCTCGCCTGAGTGCTATAATCCCAGCGTAACGGGCATACTGCTAGCGCTTCTTGCCGCGCTTTTCCCTCACTCGCACTGCGATGCGGATAGGCGTTCCGTGGAAACCGAACCGCTCGCGGAACTTGCGCTCGAGGTAGCGGCGATACGCCGCGTCCAAGAAGCCCGTCGTAAATAAGACGATGGTCGGCGGCTGCGTCGAGGCCTGCGTGGCGAACAATACGCGCGGCAGGCGGTTATTCTTCATCGGCGGCGGATTAGCCGCGATAGCCTCCCGCAACCAGTTATTCAGCTGGCCCGTGGACACACGCTGATCCCAGCTCTCCAGTGCCTCAATCATGGCCGGCTCCAGCTTCTGCAGCGCGCGGCCCGTTTCCGCAGAGATATTCACGCGCGTGACCCACGGCAAGTGGCTCAGCTGCTGATCAATCTCGCGGTCCAGGTAGTAACGGCGATCCTCCTCCATGAGGTCCCACTTATTGAACGCAATCACTAGAGCCTTGCCCGCCTCGAGCACCATATTGAGCACGCGCTGGTCTTGCTCGGAGATTTCCTCAGAGGCGTCGATAAGCATGATGCAGACCTCGGCAGCATCAATAACGCCGCGGGTACGCAAGGACGCATAGTACTCATGCCCCTGCGCGTTCTTTACCTTCTTGCGCAGGCCCGCGGTATCAATGAACTTCCACAGCTGCTCATCCAGCTGCACTAGAGAGTCAACCGGATCCACAGTGGTTCCCGCGACGTTGTCGACCACGGAGCGCTCCTCGCTGGTGAGCTTATTCAGCAGCGAGGACTTGCCCACATTAGGCTTGCCCACCAATGCGACGCGGCGAGGTCCAGAGGTAATCGCGGTCTGTCGGGGCTCTTCAGGGAAGACCCGCAAAATCTCATCGAGCACGTCCGCACCGCCGCGGCCATGCTGGGCGGATACGGGCCACGGATCGCCCAAGCCCAAGGCATAAAACTCCGCCATATCCGCGTACTGATTATCGGAATCGAACTTATTCGATACCAAAATCACTGGCACAGGCGATTTCTGCAGACGGCGAGCCATGACCTCATCCGTCTCCGTGATGCCCACCTTGGTGTCCACCACCATAACGATGACATCGGCGGTTTCCATGGCTACTTCTGCCTGGCGGGCAATCGCCGCATGGATACCCTTCACGTTGGGATCCCAGCCGCCGGTGTCCTGTACCAAAAAGCGCTGACCGTTCCAGTCCGCAACGTAGGAAATACGATCACGGGTAACGCCTGGGTGGTCCTCTACCACCGCTTCACGGCGGCCAAGGAAACGGTTAACCAAGGAGGACTTACCCACATTGGGGCGACCGACTACGGCCACCGTGCACAGGGCTTCTTCCGTGTGGTCATCGGACTCCACGCCAAAGGCACGGGAGAGTTCTTCCCACTCCTCTTCGCTCAGAGGCTCTTCCGCGTTCGAATCGTCGCCATAATCAGCCTCACCAAACTCCGAGTCATCGAAGTCATAGTCGAATTCCTCGGTATTGAAATCATCGGCGGCCCAACCAGGAGAGGCTTCTACCACCTCATCATCGAACTTACCGGCCGGGTAATGGAACTGAGTCTCCGACTCTTCCTGGGGATCGTGATTAGTCATTGACAGACTCCTTTACCACGTTAATCAGAGCTTCCAGCACATCCTCTGGGCTCATATTGGAGGTATCGACTAGGGTTGCGTCTTCCGCTGGGCGCAGAGGTGAGGCCTTGCGGGAAGAATCCGCCGCATCACGGCGCTGGACATCTGCGAGTACCGTCTCGTAATCCGAAGCAATGCCCGCCTTTTCATTTTGGGCTTGGCGGCGCTGAGCGCGGACCTCGGCTGAGGCGGTCATGAATGCTTTAGCGGGGGCGTCGGCAAGCACCACAGTGCCAATATCACGCCCTTCTACAATCGCGCGGTGAGCCTCGCGGGCAAGCTTGCGCTGCAGCGCAACCAGATTCTCGCGCACCTCCGGAATGGCAGATACGGCGGAAACATTACGGGTGACTTCGTCTTCGCGAATAACGCGCGAGACGTCCTCGCCGCCGAGGAGAACCTCGGTGGAGTCTGGGTCATCGGATACTCCCAAGGGCAGATTGGCCGTAGCCGCAATAACCGCGGCGGTGTCAGCAGGGTCGACGCCTTCACGCAGCACAGCAAGCGTTGCCACTCGGTACATAGCACCAGTGTCGACGTACTTTGCATCCAGCTGCTTGGCCAGCGCACGGCACGTGGTCGACTTTCCAGTTCCAGATGGGCCATCCACGGCTAGGATGAGACCCTCATTCGGCATATTAGAAATCATTACATCTCCACCGCCTTGTACAGGCTAGTCAGCTCGCTGGAATTGAGGGCACGCAGGCCGCCAGGCTTCATATCGCCCAGCTGGACTGTATGCAGCTTGGTGCGCACCAAGCGCTGCACGGGGAAGCCCGCTTCCTTCAACATGCGGCGCACGATATGCTTGCGGCCTTCATGCAGCTCAAGACGCACCAAGGAATAACCCTGGTTGGTATCAACTACCTGTGCAAAGTCGGCCTTTGCCAGTCCGTCTTCCAGCTCGATGCCATCCTTGAGCTGGCGCACGAGCTTCCTATCGGCCTCACCCAATACGGTGGCGAGGTAGGTCTTGGTCACCTCGTACTTGGGGTGCATCAAGCGGTTGGCCAACTCGCCATCATTGGTGAGGATGAGCAGGCCTTCAGTGTCGGCATCGAGGCGGCCGACGTGGAAGAGTCGTTGGCCAGCTGCGACCTTTTCTGACACCACGTCACCCACGCACGGGCGCCCCAGATCATCAGACATGGTTGACTGCATGCCGCGCGGCTTATTGAGCACGAAATATTCGTGCTCCTCATTGACGTTGACGCGCACGCCGTCTACTCGGATGACGTCAACGGAGGGGTTTACCTTGACGCCTTGCTTGGCAATGATCTTGCCGTTGACCTCAACTCGGCCGGCATCGATGAGGATTTCTGCGTGGCGACGGGAAGCGACGCCCGCCTTGGCGAGCACCTTTTGGAGGCGCTCTCCCTTGGGCTTGTCTTCATCGACCAGCCAATCGGCGCCCAATTCGCGGGCTACGGATTCTGCGGTAGCCTTCTGCTTTTTCTTTGACACATGCTGGTGACGGGCCGGCTTGGCATTGGAGACAATGATGTCACTGTCTCGCTGCTTCTTATCCGGTGTGCCGTCACGGCGAGCGGGAGGAGTCACGTACGTGTCCTTTTCTCTCGAAGATATGAAATTACCTGGGCAATCCTACCCCACGCTAGTACTCTTCGTCGATCGCCTCGACGTCAGGCAACAGCGGTGCCAAGTCAGGCAGGCGCTCCAAAGAATCGATCCCCAATAACTCGAGAAACAATTCCGTTGTCTCGTACCGGTGTGCGGCGCCCTCAAAATCATCCTGCGGCAGCTCCCGGACCAATCCGCGCAGGTTAAGGGTCCGCATTACGCCATCGACATTGACGCCGCGAACCGCCGCCACCTGCTGGCGAGTGACGGGCTGACGGTAGGCCACCACCGCCAAAGTCTCCAGGGCAGCACGGGAGAGTTTGGTTTGGGCGCCATCCAAGAGAAATTCTTCTACCGCACCGGCATTTTCGGTGCGCGTATAAAAGCGCCACCCCTCTTGGGTCTCGCGCAGGTCGATACCAGAACCGCGATTATCTAGCTCCCGCTGAATGCTGCGTAAGCAATCACTAACAACGTCCCTTTCCGCCCCCAGCGCACGCGCCAATAGCTCCACAGAGGCTGGGGAGTCGAGCACGAGCAATATGGACTCAAGACGGGAACGCAGCTGCGAGATGAGGGGAAGATCCATAGCCTCCGAGTTTACTGGAGAAGAAAAAATCGCTGAAAATTCTTCAAATCACTTTCGCTTGCGACTGTGACTCGGCTAACATATTGTCATGGAAACTATCACTCGCACCGACAGACTCATCCTCATCCCGCTATCCGCCGCTAATACCGAAGAGACCCACAAGGTCTACAGCGACGGACGTATCTGGAGCCACCGCCCGAACGGGCGCTTTGCTGACATCCGCACCACGCGCGCACTCGCACAAGCATCCTCCCAGTCGTGGGATGCCCACCACTTCGGTCCTTGGGCCGCGTATATGCGCCACAATCCTTCGGAATTCGTCGGCGTCGGCGGTGCAATCTTCGTCGAAGAAGGAAACTTCTGGGACATCAAATACCGCCTGCGCCCCGCCCACTGGGGTGCAGGTTTTGCCACCGAGATCACCTCTGAGGCAGTGAAGAGCATCCGCCAGGTGGACCCCAACTCCCCCATTACCGCCCGCGTGACCACAAATCACCCGGCGGCCATCCGGGTCATCGAAAAGCAAGGGCTCCAACAAGTATGGGAAGGGCGCCGCATAGGCACCGAGGACAACCCCGAGGAACCAGACGTACGCGTCTACTCCGACCGCGAGCTCTCCCCCGATACACTGGATTTCATCCAGCAGCGGCCTTAGTCCCAGTTCGCTGCGGCAACTACCGCTGGGTCAACATCCAAGCCTGTCCACGATAGGTCCAGCTGACCCAGCGCTTCTTCTTGTTGTGCATCAACCGCCTTGGCTTTGTACAACTCCAACAGGGCCAAGAAACGGCCTACCACCTGCATAGAAACCGTACAGTCGCGGGTTAGCGCACCAAAGCTGGTCCATTGGCCCGCACCGAGTAGCTTGAGTGTTTCCAAAATCTTGCCGGCCTGCTCCGGTACAGATACTGCTACGGAGTGCACGTGACCGGTTGCTACCTCCTCCGGTGGCTTGGGGCGGAACACGCCGGCCGCTAGCTCGGCAAAGCTGGCCGGCGTATGGCCGAGCGAAACTGGAGGCAAAAGCTCGGCGAACTTCTCCTCGATGGAAACCGCACGCGGATAGCTGCGCTGTGCCTCGCGCTGCCACACGGCGAATTGGTCCGCTGCTTGCTTATAAGCCTTGTACTGCAACAGGCGGGCAAAAAGGAGGTCGCGCGACTCCAGCAGTTCCAAGTCTTCAATATCGTCGACATCACCGCGCGGCAGAAGCCGCGCCGCCTTCAAATCCAAGAGCGTAGCTGCCACCAATAAAAAATCAGTGGTCTCATCCAGATCAGCGGACTCTCCCAGCTGGCGCGTATACGCCACGAATTCGTCCGTTACTTCTGACAGCGCAACGTCAGTCACGTCCATCTTCTTGGACTGAATAAGCTGCAAAAGCAGGTCAAAAGGGCCCTCAAAATTCCGCAGTGCAATGCGAAAGCCCGTAATCTCCGGCTGGGTCACGATACCTTAAACGGTCGAGCGCTCAATGACCTCTTTGGCCAGGTCCCGATACTGCTGTGTGGCCGGGGAGCTTGGCGCCCAGGTAGTAATCGGCTCGCCGGCCACCGAAGTCTCTGGGAACCGAACGGTCCGGGTAATGACTGTGTCAAAGACCTTATCGCCAAAGTAATCCACCACCCGGGACATAACTTCCCGGGCGTGCTTGGTCCGGCGATCAAACATGGTCACTAGGATTCCCATGACCTCAAGGTCAAAGTTAATGCGATCAGAAACCTTTTCCACGGTATCGGTCAACAGCGCCAAACCGCGCAGGGAGAAGAACTCGCACTCCATAGGGATGATCACACCCTGTGAGCAAGCAAGGGCATTGACGGTAAGCAGGCCCAAGGAGGGCTGGCAGTCAATAATGATGAAATCATAATCGCGGCGCACCGGACGCAGGGCGCGGGCAAGGGTGTGCTCGCGACCGACCTCATTGACCATCTGAATTTCCGCGGCGGAAAGGTCGATATTCGCCGGCACCAGATCCAAGCCCGATACCCCGGTGTGCTGGATAGCCGAATGAATAGAGGTGTGGCTATCGAGCATCACGTCATAGATGGTGTCCTCGATATCGTCATGCGTGAGCCCAAGCCCCGCCGAAAGCGCGCCCTGGGGGTCAAGGTCAACCAAGAGGACTTTACGGCCATACTCGGCCAAGCAGGCGCCCATATTGATGGTTGAGGTGGTTTTGCCTACGCCACCCTTTTGGTTACACATCGAAATGATGGTGGCCGGCCCATGCTTTTCCAAGGGTGCGGGTTCCGGTAGCTCACGGATAGGACGACCGGTCAGCCCCACCTCTACGTCAGAGGCAGAAAATAGACCCTCTTCGCTCACAGTCACACCTGCTTCCTTGACGCCAAGTTCCGGACCATGACACTTGGCTTAGGGTTGATTACAACGTTGTCATTAAAGCGTACCCGTTACAGGTTAAAAGTACCGAGACTTAGCCTATATCAAGCGTTTAGCGTTGACTAGAACGGCGTTTGAGAATTGCCACCAAAGCTATGAGTGCGATGAGTACCGCCGCGGCTGCCCCTCCAATAATCCAGCCCAAATGTGAGCCGCCGTCTTCTTCGGGGTCCTTTTGCTGGCGCTCATCGAGGTTTTCCGCGGCGGATTGATAGTTAGGGTCCTGCAGCGTGACGATGAGTGCGGCCCCAGAACCGTCATTGCGTAGCAACTGCATAATAAAGGGATTATCAGGCGCCTCGCCCTCCGGATAGGTCAGCGTGAGGGTTCGAGAAGAGGCGTCCACGTCACGCTCTACGCCTTGGATAATATTGCCCTCGCCATCGAGGTAGCGCAGCGTGACGTCATTTTCTTGCGTGTCCTTGAACTGCTGGTAGAGGTCATAGGCCTGCTTGAGGCCCATCTTTGCGGTAATAGTATTGCCTTCGATTTTGGATTCGAGGTTTACGTATTCCGCACCGTCAAGGTTGGCTTCCCCAGCAGGCTTGCGCTCCGGCTTTTTGCCTGGAACAACAGGCAAGTTGCTATCTTCTTTCGCCGGCACGGGCCTGTCATCTCCGCCCTCGGCATCGTTTCCGGCTGGCGCCTTGTCGCCTTGAGCCGGCTTATCAGAGCCCGGATCCGGCGCTGGCGCTGGGTTCGGGCCGCCTTCCGCGCCGTCAATTTCTTCCTGAATGTCCTCCTGTGCGACCGACCCATCGGCTACCAGCGTCAGGGTTGCATTCATGCCTTGGGCGGAGACAGGAACCGAGATTTGGCCGCCATCTGCCGGGGCGGTGATGGTAGCGGAGGTACCTGAGGCAGACACGTTCCACCCATCGCCGGAGTAGTTGGCTTCGGCCGGCACGGGCAGGCTTACAGTCGTGGTCTGGCCGGCAGGAACCGAAATGGGAGCGGCAATGGCAGCCTCTACTTCCGGAGGCAGCTGGGCGTGTGCCACCGCTGGGAAAATCAATGCGGTAGATAGCACCGCACCAGCTACACGAGTTGAAAACATATAGGTCCTTTCTTAGGCACGGGGGTGCGCAGTGCGCCAGACCTCGCGCAAGGAATCGGCAGTGACGTGAGTATATATTTGCGTTGTCGTCACCGAAGAATGTCCCAGTAATTCTTGCACGGTGCGCACATCTGCGCCGCCTTCAAGCAGGTGCGTCGCAAAAGAATGCCGCAAGGTGTGCGGAGAAATGGACTTTCCCAATTGGGCCCGCTGCGCTGCAGTCTTCAACACAGTCCACGCACTTTGACGCGATAGAGCCCCACCGCGGGTATTGAGAAACAGCGCCGGCGTCTTACCTTTGCTCAGCGCCGGTCGCGCCCGCACCAAGTAGGCATCGAGAGCCTGGCGGGCATGCGAGCCCACTGGCACAATCCGTTCTTTGTCTCCCTTGCCCCGCAGGCGTATTACCTCCTGCGCGGAGGACACGTCATCAACGTTTAGGGAGATAGTTTCTGAGATTCGCGCACCGGTGCCATAGAGCATCTCCAGCAGGGCACGGTCGCGCACATCTACTGGGGTCTCAGTAGGAGTCGCTTCAATGAGGGCGGTGACCTCGTCTACCGATAATGTCTCCGGCAAATGCTGCCCGGTTGGCGGAGGGGTTACCTCAACCGCAACATCGACGTCCACTACGCCTTCTGACACGGCAAATTTATGCAGTCCGCGAGCAACGATGAGCGCTCGGTTGGCTGAGGACACAGCCATGTGTGAGCGCAGGTCTTTAAGATAAGCCTCCACCATCGGTCGCGTCACCGACCGCAAGTCCTCTACCCCGTTATCCCCCAGCCACGCAAGGTAGCGGCGGACATCGCGGCGATAGTTGCTCAAGGTATTGGCGGACACGCCGCGCTCGACTGCTAGATGATTAAGCCACGTCTGCGCTATGTTTTCGAGCGCACTCACAGCTGCTTTAGGTCCGCACCCGTGCGGCGGGAGCTCATTGAGGTAGGTCGAAGTTCGAACGGCTCCTCCACGCTGCGGGTCTGCTTGTCGCCGCGCAGCACAGCGTAGGCGGCCAAGATACCGCTGCAGGCAATGGAATTGACGATGTCACCGCGCAGCACCTTGTCGACGGCCTCGTCGAGGCCCACCCAGGCGACTTCCATATCGGCTTCTTCGTCACCGGTAGCCTCCATCCGGGGGACGTCGGAAAGCTCCGAGGCAAGGAATACGCGAACCGCTTCTTCGCAGAAACCCGGCGAGGTGACAAGGTCCGTCAGCACGGACCACGTCTGCGCGCTCAGGCCGGCCTCCTCCTGCAGTTCACGCTGGGCGCCGGTCAGCTCATCCTCACCGCGTACGTCGAGCAATCCCGCCGGCAGTTCCCACAGGCGCTTTCCCACGCTGTGGCGGTACTGATACACCATCGCAATACGCTCGTCTGAGTCCACTGCCACAACGGCCACAGCACCTAAGTGCTCGACTACTTCCCGGGAGGCAGAAACGCCGCCGGGCATGACTACCTCGTCGCGGCGGAGGGCAAGAATGGGAGCTTCGACAAGCAGCTGCGAATCAAGCACCTTGAAATCATGCGCCATGGGCTATTCCTTTCCCGGCAAGGCGGAGTCAGCAGTTTCGGTGGCGCCATAGTCGCCCTGGCCACCATCAAGTTGTTCCTGGGTGGCCAGAATGACCGCAATGCGCTCCACTGCCCGTTCGGTGCTATCGACCGTAGACAGCTCCGCGTCCTGATCCCGCACCTGGGCTAGCGCCTTATCATCTTGAGTCTGCTTGGTGCGCCCACTCAACACCACGGACCCATTGACATCATCCAACCCGGTGGCAAATTCTGCCAGCGCGCTGGACGGGTAACCACGCAGGCCATTACCAGAGACCACGATAATGGCCTGGGCAGGAACGATGGTGCCATCTTCGTAATCAATAAAGCCCTCGTCGCGCAGCTTATGGAGCACGTCTGCACGCTCGTCCACTGAAGCCAAAGGCTTCGTGCTCTCAGGATCCATAGACAGCGCAGTGCCTAGCACCTCACCACCAAGGGCTCCGGCCGAATCCAAGTCCTTGATATCTGCCTTCTTGGGCGCAGTATCTTTCAAGATGGGAAGCAGCTTGTCCTTAGTTTCGGGACGCAAGAAGTCTTTGGTCAGCTTAATCTCGCCGGCCTCGGTGGCATCGGAAGACTTCAAGAGCTTCCGGATAGCGTCCACGTCGCCGCCATTGGCGTCATCGGTGGTCACGATGAGTACTGGGCGCTGAGACAAGGCTCCATCAACCATTTCCGCCCCAGAATCCCCAACGATCTTATCGCTGGCGTCATTTTGGGTCTGCAGAATCTTATTGTCTTGGACCACCTTGCGGTGCTCCTCGCGGATCGGATCGTCGTCTGCCATGCTGGTGGTCAAGTTCGGCGCAATCACTAGGGCGCCTAAGGCTACGCCCACGGCCGCGCCGAAGCCCAAGCCTGCTACAAGCTCAGTCTTTGCCATGGCCTATGCGCCCCCAAAGAGGCTGGACCAGGTTTCGCTGAGGTTACTAGCAAAGTCCTGGCTGCCGCCGAAACCGACGATGAGGATGACAGCCGCAATGGCAACCAGGATTCCCAGTACTGCCCACAGCCAGCCAAGGTTGGAGGAAGGCGCACTGTAGAGATTAATCACCGCATCGGCGTCAACCACCTTGGTACCGGCCTTAAGGCGGGACAGCACGGCCGAGGGGTTGGTGCGGTCAGCAAAGATATCATCGAGGTCTACCCCACCGCCGGTCTGCACAATGAGAGCCGCGCCGTGGTAATCAGCAAAAAGCAGGCCCAGGTCGGTACCTGAGCGTGTAGCTGCGGGGAAGGTCATCGCACCAATGCCCAGGTCCTGAATGCGGTCGAGGCCTTCTACCTCCCCTTCTGGGTCCGCAGGAACGATTACGCGGGCGCCGCAACGCAGAGCTTCATCGCTCACGCTATTGGGATCCCCAATAATGAAATCTGGCTTATACCCTTGGGTCAGCAAGGAATCTGCCGCCGATCCCACTGCGATCAGCAGCGGCTCATACTCGCGAATAAAGTTGCGTAGCTGCTTGAGCTGTTCGCGGTGCCTATCGGTAGGCGAAAAGAGGACAACCTTGCGGCCGGCGATTTCGGAGCCGGAGGCGGGGACACCGAGGCCGTCGATAAGCAGCGGGCCTTCCGAGTTAATAAAATCGATGGAATTGCCAAAGAAGGATTCCATGTGGTCAATCAGCGCGCCCTGCGCCGCGGTGAAGTTCTTTTCTGCTCGCTCGCGGGTTACCACGCGGCCGGTGCCGAGCGCCTTATCGCCGCTAAAGACGGTACCGTCCTCCCCGATGCGCGCCTTTTTGCCCTCTTTGAACTCGGAAACAAAGGACTGCCCAACGCCTTCAAGGAGGGTAATGTCGGCGTCAAGCAACATGTGCGGGCCATAATTAGGGACCGTGCCGGTAGAAAATTCCGCCACGTTAATGACTGCGGAGGGCTTAAGGTCTACGAGAGTTTGAGCCTCGTGGCGAGAGATATTGGCCGCATCAATTACGGCGACATCGCCTTCACTAAATTTTTTCATCCCCTTAGCGCCTGGCGTGCAATCGCGCAGTGCACCAGGCTGCTCGGGGTTACGGGAAAACAGAGCCATGGGCCCTATTGTGGCGTGATTATGGTTTCGAGTGGGTGAGGCGCGCGGAAGCTTCTTCCTGTGCGCGGTCAAAAAGCTCCTGCGCGTGCGCGCGGCCGGTCTCGGTATCGTCCAACCCCGCCAGCATGCGGGCCAGTTCCTCCACGCGCTCCTCCTGTGACAGCTCGGCCACGCCAGAGGTGAATTTCTCCTTCGATACATGCAGGTGCGCATCCGCATACGCTGCGACCTGTGGTAGGTGCGTTACCACAATCACCTGGTTATGCACCGCCAAGCGCGCCAGGCGGCGGCCAATCTCTACCGCTGCGCGCCCGCCCACGCCGGCATCGACCTCATCGAAGACCAAGGTGGCGCCGTCCTCGTCCGCCAGCACGACCTCCAAGGCCAGCATGACACGGGAGAGTTCGCCGCCCGAGGCAGCAGAGGCAATCGGCTTACCATTCAACTGCAGCTCGGCCGCGTCTGCGCCGGACTTAGAATATTTCGCCTGCGTAAGCTCGACCGTCAAGGTCGAATTCGGCATGGCCAAGCCGTGGAGCTCCTGCGTTACCTGCTCGCCCAGAGCCTTCGCCGCTTTACGACGCCCCTTTGTCAGCTCCCCTGCCCGCTCAATCATCACCGATTCAGCTTCTTTGACCTGCTTTTTTAGCTCCTCCAGGGCTTCTGTGGAGGTATCCATGGACTCCAGTTTTGCCGCTGCCTCATTGCGCCAGGCGAGCACGCCATCAATATCCCCCGCGTACTTCCTAGTTAACGTACGCAGTTCCTGCTGTCGTTGGAGGGACTTTTCCAACAGGTGTGGGTCCGCCGGAAGTCCGGCTAGATACCCACCGAGCTCGCCGGAGATATCGCCCAACTGCGTCGAGATCTCGCTGAGCCGTTCGCCCAAGGCCGCCAGTTCCTTATCGGTGGACCCCGCCAAGGCAGAAACCGCCCGGCCTAGCAGTGCCGAGGCGGCCTCTTCCAGTTCCTCGGTGCCGTCGATCGCAGCCAACGCAACTTCCGCGGACTCGCGCAGCCCATCGACGTCCTGCAGCTTGCGAACCAGCTGCACCAGTTCCTCATCCTCGCCGGGTTCTGGGGCGATGCCATCGATCTCATCGACGGCGAATTGCAGACGGTCAACTTCCTGCGCCAACTCGCGGCGCTGCTCCGTGCGCCTCTTATAGTCCTTCGCGAGGCTGCGCCACTGTTTGAAGGCTTCGGTATAGCGCTCTCGCACACGCGCCAATTTCGGATCCGCACGATCAACCGCACCCAGTTGTTCCTCGGACGCGAGCAAACGCAGCTGGTCATTCTGCCCGTGGACTGTAATAAGCTCGCGCGCGAACTCGCCCAGGGTTGCAGCCGGCACCGCACGGCCGCCTAAATAGGCCCGCGATCTTCCCGCGGCGGAGACTGTGCGCGAAACGATATATTCTCCGTTTTCGTCGGGCTCTCCGCCTACCGAATCCACCAACTCACGGATCGAGTCCTTTGCGGAAGAAAAATGCCCCTCTACTGCGGCCTTTTTCGCGCCATCGCGCACCCGGGAGGCGTCCGCGCGACCACCGGCTAAGAGCCTTAAACCAGTAACCACCATGGTCTTACCCGCACCGGTTTCACCGGTAAGCACGGTAAGGCCCGCGGATAGTTCCGCAGAGCTCTGGCTAATAACACCCAGATCATTGATGGAAATATCGACGAGCACTACTTCTCCTTCGGCCCGCGCCACCCTTCTACGGGCAGGCGCAGCTTCGAGACTAGACGGTCAGTAAAAGGTTGGTCATCCAAGCGTACCCACCGCACCGGACGCTCGCCTCGCACTACTTCTACACGCGCCCCTGGTGGCATCCCAAATTCGCGGAAGCCATCCAAAATCACGGTGGCGGGAGTCGTGCGCATCGTCGATTCGACGGCCACTAAAGAATTGGGCGATACAACCAAAGGCTTGGTAAACAGCGCATGCGCATTATTCGGCACTACTAAAATTGCATCCAGAGAGGGCCACAACACCGGACCACCTGCGGAAAACGCATAGGCGGTGGATCCAGTGGGCGTGGAAATCAGCACGCCATCGCAGCCAAAGGACGACACCGGCCGGCGGTCAACTTCCAAGATTGCATCTAGCACGCCGGAGCGGTTTTGGTTTTCTACCGAAGCCTCGTTCAAAGCCCAGCTGCGGTTAAGAAGGGTTCCCTCCTCATCAAAGATGGACACATCAATGGTGAGGCGGTCCTCAATGCGGTACCTCTTTTCAATGACCCGCACCAAGGCCTGATCGAGAGATTCGACTTCCCACTCGGCGAGAAATCCCACGTGGCCTAGGTTGATACCCAGCACCGGAATATCTACGGCACGCGCCATGTCGGCGGCACGGAGGAAGGTTCCATCGCCGCCCAAAACCAACACCAATTCGCACCCTGCGGCCGCATCTTCGGTGTGAGGTACATGCTTCAATCCCGGCAGTACCTTTTCGTCCGCGCATACTCGAACGGTAATTCCCGCATCTTGCAAAAGCTCAGCTGCACGCGACGTCGCTTCCAGGTTTTGCTGGCGGTTGGCATGAGGCGCCAACAGGATTTCACGGGTCATTGCGGGCCTTCCTCGACTGCGCGGTCAATCATTTCTTCCACTTTAGCCAGATCCGTGGGCTGGCCGTCCTTCTTCAGCCACAGGAAATACTCCACATTGCCGCTTGGCCCAGGCAGCGGGGATGCCACAGCCCCATGCATGCTAAGCCCCAGGGACAACGCAAATTCAGCGACTTCCTTGGTTACTTCTTTGCGCAGCTCCGGTGAACGAACCACGCCACCGCTTCCAAGGCGCTCTTTGCCCACTTCAAACTGAGGCTTCACCATAGGCAACAGCCAAGCGCCGTCCTTCAGACAATCCACAATGGCCGGCAATACCAAGCGGAGGGAAATGAAGGACAAATCGCCTACCATGCCATCGCAGGGGCCGTCGGTAAGCTCCAGCGTTAAATTCCGGATATTCGTACGGTCTAAAACGGTGACGCGATCATCGTTTTGCAGGCGCCAGAGCAGCTGCCCATAGCCCACGTCGACAGACAGCACCTCCTGCGCACCGTGTTCCAAGCACACGTCCGTAAAGCCACCGGTAGAAGCGCCGGCATCGAGGATGCGACCATTCATGTCGACGTCGAACGCCGCCAAGGCGCCCAAAAGCTTGTGAGCGCCACGGGAAGCCCACTTGTCCTCTTCAGCTTCCTCTACCTTGATGGAAACCTCGGGCTCTACAATCGACGCCGGCTTCTGCGCCTTGAAGCCACCAACCGTGACACGGCCGGACTTAATCATCTCCCGAGCCTGCTCACGTGACCGCGCAATCTTTCGGCGCACCAGCTCCGCATCTAACCTACGACGTTGTGGGGGCATTAATTCTCCTGCAATGCATCGCGCAACACATTGTGAGCGCGATCAAGCTGATCTACTTCAGCGGCCAAATCCGCTGCGTCTTCTCCAAGGATCTCCGCTACTTCCGCATCGATCTCTGCCGGCTCCTTGACGGCTCGAAAGTCGTGCGGCTTTACCGCCATTGCGCAACAACCTTTTCCGCACGCTCGCTACGCGGCTGAATATAGCGTGGCGGGGACGGCATGGCCCATGCAACTTCCAACACGGTGCGCAATGCCTGAACGGAGGTAGCCTTTTCGTCTCCGCCCTCGAGCAGAAGGTCATGGCCATCGCACCGCGCCGTAAATCCACCCTGTGCTCCGGGACGAGCGACGGAGACAGGAAGGGCCAGCTCGTGCATTCCTGCGCCAATAAAGTTAGGGCGTGCCTCCACGGGTGCTTCAATCAGCTCCAACTCACCAGAAACGCCGGTGAGCACATGGAAGGTATCCATTGCAGCAGAGTTACCACCTGCAATATCGGTATCCAGACGGTCGCCCACAGCAAGTGGCTTCTTCGCGCCGATTTGCTTTGCCGCAAAAGTAAACATGGCCGGCTCGGGCTTGCCAGCAGATACCGGCTCTACACCAGTGGCTGACTGGATGGCGGCAACCAGAGAACCATTACCCACAGCAAGACCTCTCTCAATCGGCAGAGAGGTATCGAGATTCGAAGCAAAGAACTTGGCTCCCTGGCGAATGGCCAAGGCACCTTCAGTCAAGTGTTCCCAGCCAACCGAGCGGTCAAAGCCTTGCACTACGGCAGCAGGCTTGTCATCGGCGCTGGAGACTACCTTGAAGCCCATGTCGCGGGCCAAGTCACGGAGGGAATCGGCACCGATGATAAGCAGCTTTGCCCCAGCTGGGACCTCTTCGGCCGCTAGTTGGAGGACCGCTTGCGCAGAGGTAACGATCTGTTCCGTACCCGCGGTAAGCCCGATGTCCGCCAGCATCTCCGCCACTGCCTGTGGGCTGCGCGAAGCATTGTTGGTCACATACACTGCCGGCACTCCGCAGGTGTTGATGACGTCCACCACGTTAGAAAGCGGGCGGCCGCCTTCCCACACGGTGCCATCGAGATCAAGAAGCAGAGCGTCGTGCTTGCTGAGAACCGTCACTACTTGCACTCCTCAAGGCGCTCGGCAGCATCGGTCCAGTCGCCTTCATCAATAGAAACTGCGTGCTCAAACCAGTCCCGTGCCTCTTCCTTCCGGCCTGCTTCGAGCAAAGCATTACCGTAGGCATAAGCAAGACGGCACGCGCTTACACCCCGGGCATCGCGGTCAGGATGTGCGCGCTGAATGGTGACAACCGCGGACTCAGCTTGCCCCATGTCTAGGCGAGCGCCGGCCACAACAATTGCCAGCTCAATCTTGGACTCTTCATCAAGTTCCGATGCTTCATCCGCACGGCCTAGCTCCAGGGCTTTTTCCGGACGACCGAGGCCTCGCTCGCAATCCGCCATTACTGCAAGCATTCCGGGGCCACCGGAAATGCGGCGCGCGGCACGCAGCTCAGCAAGCGCTTCCTTCCACTCGCCCGCACGATACGCAGCGATTCCGTTGACTTCACGGGCAATTGCGACGCGACCAGCGCGGTCTTTAGCGGCACGCGCATGCCGCAATGCGAGCTTAGGATCATCTTCCATCCAGGTCGCAGCCATGATCATATGCTTAGCGACGGCCTCGGAGTTCTCTTTCGATAGCGACTTCAGGTCCTGCAGCACCATCGGGTCCAGGTCGTTGACATCTACCTCTGCCGGGATGTCTGGGTCACTCATGCGACGGTTAATGCGTTCCTCACGGTAACCGGAGCGCTGCGGCGAAAAAGACTTCTTCTTACGGGAATCGCCCTTAAAGTCCCGGCCCTTATTATTGCGTGGCTTGCGGTCACGTCCGCCTCGCCCATTGTGATTGCGCTCCGACATTCAGCCCTACCCTTTCTTGGTTGGAACTAGCACAGAAATACCGGCCCTATTCTACAACCCGCAAACAAAAAGCCGGAATTTAGATCCGGACGCGCTGCCGCAGCGTTAGCCAAACGAAATTCATCAGATTAACCCAGACACACACCGTAAAGAAGCGGCTGAGACCACTCGGAACAAGCAGCGCGCCTAGAATACCGTAGACAACAAATAGCAGGCCCCACAGCGCTTGACGACGCACCGCCTTCCTCAATGCAGCCCGAACGAGAAGAATCACTGCGAGCAGAATCAAGACCGCACCAGTCGCAGCGTCCCACCAGCCCTCACTGCCACCTTCACGCCAAATAGACAAGAGCACAGAGCCCGGCAGCGCGGTGCCGATACCGAATAAGACCTTGGTTCCAGAAACATCTAGCGGTCTTTCAGAAGAAAAGTCAGACACCGCTAAATCTCCTTAAGCCGTTGCGAGAAATAATCACGGGCATCTTCTTGATTCTCAGCGAATTCCCTGAGCACGCCTGGCCAAGTCGGATACGCATCAATAAGGTTTTCTGCGACATTCAAAAGTGGTGAGAATGCAATCTCACCCCATCTAACCCCAATGCCTACCCGTTCCGAGTATGCTGTGCTGCTCAATGGGCCTAGAGCCCACTGGCTACCGGAAGCAGCATTCATCCATGTACCGCTGATAGCCAGTATTCGGGAAACCTTGTCTTCGTAGCTGTGCTTGGAGTTTAAAACGTCTAGCACCGCGTCGAACGGAAATTCTTTGGCACCCTGAGTGACTTGCTCTTCCTGCTCTGGCGAGAGTTCCGCGAGCATCGCAGGAATCGCAACCGCGTGAAACTCTTCCAGGCGTTTACCAAATTGCTGATGATAACCATCGAACCACATGCGCTTCCTCCCAAACCATCGAGGGAGTAAGTGTATCACAGATGCAACGAGAAGGTTTGCTCTTCAGGACATCATTCGGAATAGCCCTCAACCTGGCTTCACAGGAAATCGCGGCAAAACGACGAATGAAGCCGTAGAAGACCTTGGCACTTTATAGTATGCGTTGTCTTCTACGGCTTCATTGTTTCTGTATTTTGTTGTGTTTGTTGTTTGGTGTCGGCGGTGACTTACTCTCCCACAACCTCCCGGTTGCAGTACCATCAGCGTGTGCAGGCTTAGCTTCCGGGTTCGGAATGGGACCGGGCGTTTCCCTGCAGCTATTGACCACCGACAAACATACGAAGCATTCAGGCCCTTAGGTGTGCTTTCGGGTGTTGTGTCAGATACTGCATAGTGGACGCGGTCACGACAGTGACTGTTTCTTCTTCTCTTTACTCTTTTGTTGAGTTAAACCGGTGTGTTGGTGTTTGTTGTGGTCAATTAGTACCAGTAGCCTTCACACCTTACAGTGCTTCCAGGTCTGGCCTATCTACCCTATCGTCTTTAGGGGACCTTAACGAAACCTCATCTTAAAAC